>NZ_CP038015.1:0-197500 GCF_004367585.1 Paenisporosarcina antarctica | reverse complement strand
TACACTCCGGTGTTCGCTCGGTTGCTTCCTTGACCTGCTCGTATCTCAAAAAGAATTGGTGAGTCGATTAGCTCGACTTTGTTGCTGGCGTCAAAAATTTGACGTTTATAATGAACGGTTAAGTTCAAGTTGTGTTTTCGATACCAACAGGTGTCGGCGTAAGAAAACGTTTTTCGCTTCCAGCACCGAAGTGCTTTCTGCTATTTTAGTTGACGTTTTGCTGTTCAGTTTTCAAGGTTCATTATTTTGCCGCTTGTTTTGGCGACTTTGATATCTTAACAAATTCTCAATGTCATGTCAACAAAAAGTTTTTGCTTTTTTATTTCAACGTCGCTTTCAAATTGGCGACTTTGATATCTTACCACCCCACAAACACCAATGTCAATACTTATCATAATTTTTATTGAAGAAGAATAAACTATTCCAGGAAAGGTTGTGTACAAGTTGATAAAACGTATATTGATTGCATTCATCATTGTGTTCATTTTCTTTTTATTTATTCAACAAAAAGAGCCCTGGACATCTGTCTTTCGTGTAACCGAACAACCTGACATCTTAATGAAAGGCAATCAAGGAATGACTTTAACCGTTAATTTGTCTTTCGGCCGAGAAGATGTAGACGAGTGGATTACAAAATTAGAGAAGCCATATCCACTTCTATTTTTAGACGCGGACTGGATTGAACGCTCTCCTTTGATTGTTAAAAAGATTAAGGATAAAAAGATTCCTGTCGGGTTACTCGGAAAAGAAAGTAAGTTCTATGAGAAATCACCTGAATTAATAGCGGATGAAATTAAACTCTTCCAAACGGCATTTGGTGTTGCTCCACTTTGGTACCGGACACAAGATCACACTTTTCCTGAATCACTAAAAAAACAAGTATGGGATAGTCAAATGAATATGGTTAGTGCATCCGTCATTTGGAAAACTGGTGTTGCTCCCTCTATTCAAAAAGGAGATATTGTATCTGTTGCACTACATCAGGAAACTCGCGTCGTTCTTAAAGAATTAAAAGACTTTCAAAAAGCACATCCTTTTGTTTCTATAGAAGAAACTCTTTTCGGATATACAACTCAAACGAAAACTTCCCCGTGAAAAAGAGTTGGTAACAGACGAGACCATATAATCTTCTTTCCAATCAAACAGTATCAATTTTAAGTGAATGTCTCCATCTGCGAGAAGTGAAGAAGATAGCGTTACTATTTCAGCTACTTTCTTTCAGAACTATCGTTTTCATTATAAAAGTTGTTGTAGTTAGACTTATTACCCGCTCCTTTATTGTTTTATTACATCAATTAATCACATTCAAAATGCCACAACTCCAGGAGTTGTGGCATTTTTCAAAGCTTATGAGTTTGCTTTAGAAGTTTGAGCATGCACTTTTCGACGCTCTTCTAATTTCAATCGATCAACGTCAGACTTAGCATTATACTTTGGTAGTTTTAGCAATTGGTATGCATTTACCGCTAATAAGGGGAACAATAATAATGTTACATAGCGGTCTACATCTTTTTCATTTACCATCAACACTGGCAACCATTCTAAAGTTGTAATAACGATCATAAAAAATAGTGCAGAAATGAACGTATGTTTCTTCGTCCATTTAGCTTTTAAATAGGCTACAACAAAACTTGTTATTAATAGTACTGCCATAAGACCTAAATATAACAACAGTTGCGATTGTGTGTTTGCAAGCGGAATAAATCGAAATTTAATTAAATCAAAAATCACTACTGCGATAAGTAATAATTGGACCCAGTTCCATAATGTGAGGGTCTTAAAAATATTTACACCAAATTGGTGAACCGTTAAATATGCGAAGAATCCCATTTGACTTATAACACTCATCGTCATTCCAAGAAACATAAACCATAATAAACTTCCTGCAAACTCTCCATATTCTCCACTAGCCACATATGGTGCAAATGCGTCTTCCCATCGAATAATTAATCCAAATACACCAGTGACGACTCCGCCAATTATGAGTGCTTTGAAGAAAAATATAAACCAATTTCGTATTGTCACAACAAAGAATCCTCCGTTTTTCTCAAGTTCCTGTTTTTAATTGTATCAACCAATACGTAAAAAATCTATTTAACAAAATGTTTTCTACATAATTTAACGGATTTTGTGAACAATAAATGAAAATGCAGGAACGAGAAAAGAGGGATGATATGCGGAAATGGTTGATTCTATTGATTTTGATGATCTTAGCTGGATGTGGTGCTCAACAACAAAGTAACCCTTCATATGACGAAACAAAGAAAATGATATCCGATGCACTACAAACAGAAGAAGGAAAAAAAGTCATGCGGAAAATGTTATCAGATCCAGAATTTCGAGAGTTATTAGTATTGGAAAATGAAGAAGTTAAGAAGTCGATCGAAACTACACTTCTTTCAGAGGATGCGACGAAATTTTGGAAAGATACATTTAAAGACCCTAAGTTTTCTGAGACTTTCGCAAAAAGCATGAAAGATCAACAACAAAAGATAATGACTGAGTTAATGAAAGATCCATCATTTCAGAAGGAGTTAGAAACATTTTTTGGGCAACCTGACATGCTAAAACAAATGGAAACCATTTTGCAGTCGTCAACAATGCGCAAAGAAATTGAAGGAATTGTAGAAGAAACAATTGATAGCCCGCTTTTAAAACCTAAATGGCAGGAGTTAGTTAAAACTGCCGGTTCAGAAGAAGAAAAATCAAAGGCTTCTGGAGAATCTGAAGGCGGGAAAGAGGAAGAGAAGAAAAAGGAAGAAGAATAGAAATAACCTAAAAAAACAAATCCCCACTTGCAATTGCGAGTGGGGATTTCACATTATTTATTTAGTTTATTAATAACTTTAGAAGCGATTTCTGCATATATCTTACCTATTGAATGTGTTTCTGAATAAACAGATGGAGCAAAGTCTTCTTCATTCCAATCAGGTTGACGTAATGGAATTTGACCAAGAAGTTCTGTGCGAAGCTCATCTGCAAGCTTCGGGCCTCCGCCTTTACCGAAAACATACTCTTTTTCATTAGATGTCTTCGTTTCATACCACGCCATATTTTCAATTACACCTAAAACTTCATGGTCTGTTTGAAGAGCCATAGCCCCCGCACGCGCTGCTACAAAAGCCGCAGTTGGATGTGGAGTAGTCACAACAATTTCTTTTGAAGCTGGAATCATTTGATGAATATCGAGTGCCACGTCTCCTGTACCTGGTGGTAAATCAAGCAACAAGTAATCTAACTCGCCCCACTCAACATCTTTGAAGAATTGATCCAACACTTTACCTAACATTGGCCCGCGCCATACAACAGGTGCATTATCTTCAACAAAGAAGCCCATTGAGATTACTTTTACACCAAAACGTTCAACTGGAATAATGCGAGTACCTTCAATTTTAGGACTTTGTTGAATACCCATCATATCCGGTACGCTAAAGCCATAAATATCTGCATCAATTAAACCAACTTTTTTGCCTAAGCGTGCTAACGCAACTGCTAAATTTACGGAAACCGTAGACTTCCCTACGCCACCCTTACCAGAAGCAATTGAGATAAATTCCACTTTATTTAATGGCGACAATAAATCTTGTGCCTCAGATTCAGTTGCCGTTCCACGGAATTGCGCTAGTACTTCAGGTGATAACTCTTCGAAGCGAATGCCGACAGTACCTACACCCGCTCCTTTTAATGCATCTACTACTTTCATTTGCAATTGCATTTGTTCCGGCGTATTCGTTTTAGCAATTGCAAGCTTTACGCTAATATGATTTTTTTCTTCTTTAATAGTTACTGATGTAATTCCATTAGTTTCGAGTAATGTTTTATGTAAAAAAGGGTCCTGTAATTGTCCGAGTAATTCGCGGACCTGCTGTTCATTCATCAATTTATACACTCCTCCAATATACATTTCGTACCATAGTATATCACACTAAATAAAGTAAGTTTAGTTGCAGGATTTTCCTATGGAGTAGAAAAAAGAGTTGAAGTGTCACTCGGCAACTTAGGTGAATTACTCATATACATACAATATTCTCTCGTCATTTTGATCATTTACTTATTTAGCATTAGTTAGTTACCCGTTACTTGCTACGTCTCAATGTCATCAGTTGTCATTGCACTGTACCGTTTACATAGTTCTCGATACCATCGGCAATAGCTTTTGCCATCTTCTTTTGATAATCTTCTGTCGTTAATAATTTCAATTCTTCAGGATTACTTAAAAAACCAGTCTCTACTAGTACCGCCGGAACGGTTGCCTTTTTTAGTAAATAGACTTGTTTAATCGCCAGTGCTTCCCGTTCGGTATTCCCAATTTGCTCGCGAATAGATGCTTGAATGGCTTTTGCAACAGCCCCACCTTCAACATGTCCATCCTTATGATAGAAAACTTGCGCGCCACGCCATCTTTCTTCAGGTATAGCATTGACATGTACACTAATAAATAAATCTGCGTCCGTATTTACAATCATTTCCTCACGAAGCTTCAAATCAGCGATTTTTCTTGCTCTAATCGTTGGAAAAGTCGCCTTAGGGTTATGCTCCTCTAAAGCATCTCCACTTTGAGAGCGTGTCATTACTACGACTGCCCCTTGTTTTTTTAATTCTTTTTCGAGTGCTATACCTAATTTTAATGTAATATCCTTTTCAATTACGTCTCCAACTGATGAACCGCCATCCATACCACCATGACCAGGGTCCACCACAATCTTAATTCCCCCTAAAGGAGCCGGTAAAAAGAATGCGCGATCAGAAGCTTGCGTTTCGTAAATCACAACTGTTACAGAAACTAACAATAAAAGTCCAATTACTATCCAGCGTTTCAACGCTTACGACACCACCTTTTACACTCACTATACGTATGTCTTCAGTAAAACATGAGCACATGAGAGGAAAAGTCTTTACTTATTATTGATTATTATCTCTTTTATCAATATGTAGCGATCCATCGGTTTCAATTTCTGCATAAAACACTTCTTTAACGTTCTGAATGCCTTGTTTTTTTAGTTCATTCATCACCCATTCTTCAGTCAAATTTAACTCATTCAAATTATTTTTAACGATTTTTCCATCTGAGATAATTTGAGAAGGCATATATTTTGGGATAGTCGTTGACGCTTTCACATCTTGTTTAGTTGCTGGTTGTTGTGAGACTTTTTTAAAGATACTTAACTCTCCATTCGTTTCTAAAACTGCATAGTGAACTTCTTTGACTGAGAAGACACCTTGCAATCGAAGCAGCATCATTAAATCACCCATAGGGAGTCGACTTGTTTTTAGTTCTTTTTCTAAGATTTTCCCATCTTTGATGACAGTCGCCGGTTTATCATCCAATATTTCTTTTAACTTATCTGATTTCATCGTAATATATCCAACAAATATCGTAAGTATTGACCACCATACTAGAGAGGTAATTCCATTTAAGTAATGTGTGTCATCATGTGCAACAAGTTCTCCAGCGATTGATCCAATGGTTATGCCTGTAACGTAATTAAAAAATGTAAGTTGACTTAATTGTTCTTTCCCTAACACGCGCGCCAAAAAAAGTAATACTGTAAAAGTAACAGTCGTTCTAGTAATCATTTCCCAAAAACTGTAGTCATCAATATTCATAACGCATCACTCCTTCTTTTTGGTCGCTTAGAACTATATTATTCCCTTATTAAATTACACTTATTCAAAGAAATTATGGTACTAGCTAACTTGCACTTGAATTACTTCCATTTCTCAAACCATTTTTCTAAAAGTTTCATATCATACAGATAAGGGGGCATCTAACATGAGTGATCATCGTTTTCGTGAGCAGATGAATTCAAAATATACGATACAAGACTTATTGAAAGGGAAGGATCTTGAAATTATTGCGGCATCCTTACTACTCCTAGGAAAATTAAAAGTTGAATCCGTCCAGTTATTTCGCAATTCCCCGATTATTAGCGTTACATTAATTGGCAAGTATCGAAGTTCTGATGATGACAAAACGAATCCTATGGCTGACTTCTTAGATCAAAATGGTGACATAACACTTGATGAAGTGTTTGAAGCACTTACTAAACGAATGAATAAAAAAAGGATGTGACTCATTTGAATAATAATGATCCTCTTAAAAATACCGCTTTTGATGGGGTAAAGTTTGTGAATGGACTTTTACTAGTCATTTTTATTTCTCTACTTCTCTTTGGTTCTAGAGATGTTCCAGTACCAATCGTTAGACCATCACTTTTATGACATTTCTTATTCTTTCTTTTTTCGACAACGTAAAAATAACCCCCATCCTTTTATAATGGATGGGGGTTATTTTTTGTTGTAAGAACTGATGTAACCAATTTTTATGATATAACTTTAAACGCACTAGTTTGATATTTATTCTTCTTGCTTTTTATTGATATCAAACTGGTCGTTGTCCCAACACAAATTACCGTAATGCACGATAAGAGTAGCGAACTATCTGTAATTAAAAATTTACCGCAAAAAACGATGATAAAATCAATCAAAAAAATAATCATACCCGGATTTACTTTTGCATAATGGGCAAGTATTTGCCCAAGTAAATCTGTTCCACCGATACTTGTATCAAAGCGCAGCATGAGTCCAATTCCTGATCCTACAAATAGACCGCCCAATATTGCACTTACTACCGGACTTTGATTTAAAATAAATCCCAATGCTCGAAACGGGTGATAAGACAAATCCACCATGAACGAAGAAAACAACATACCATGAATACTATTATATAAAAAAGACCTATTATAGAACCAAGCAAGAAGCAAAACGGGAACACTAAGCATTATTACAACTAAACCCACTTGAAACCCTGTTAGATAATGTAATATTAAACCCAATCCAAAAGTCCCGCCGTCTAACAGTTCATGATTAATTAAAAAAACATTCACGCCAATTGCCATTAAAAGGCTTCCAACAAGTATAGCTATGGTTTTATGTATTAAGCGCAAAATAATCCACCTTTTTAATTACATTCATACATGTATATGATTATAAAATCGTATCTATGTTGACTTCAACAATTCCACTCTAGGCCACTTCAAATATGACCAATTTAAAAAACTCCATTTTCCAAAAGAAAACAGAGTCCTCCAATAATCTAAGTGAAGAAGAAAAGTTAAATGAAACTACTTTTGAATCGTCTATTACAAATAAATTTCCATTTCTAAGGATTTTTTGATATCAGGATCCTTGGTAGATTTGGTTTAAATAATGGCGTGGCGTACCATAGTAAAAAATCTGATTAAACTCGGGATAAGTGGATTCAAAATATATAAATATCGGAGCATCTAGTAGAACAGGGTAGTTGGCGTAAAATGGGAGATCTCCATACACAATTCCTTTTAATGCCGTATTCATTTCTTTTTTGAATACGTTAAAACGAATGCCTGATATGGTTGCACCGAACTCTCCACCGTCTACATACGCTTTTCCTACTAAATTAAAACGACCCTGCTCATCTTTTTTCCATTCTGCTAACACTTCATCGCGCATTTTCCTGTCGACCGCTTCATAGTTGTAGTCATATCCAATATCTAAAAATAATTCAGCCGTAATGTCCGAATGGGTAAGCGTGTATTTCCTTCCCTCAATTGGTTGAACGTTAGTGGCAGGCGGAATGAGTTTCACTGATAATTTCTGTGGGTTAAAAACAGACATACTTATCTCCTTCTAAGCAAGTGTGGTATTTACACAATTTTTGAAATCTACGTGTTTTCGGAACGGATGTGGGTAACATACATATGTGTATAGATGATCCGGACAGATGAAACGTCCCTTTCCTATTTAAACGTAATTCATATGTATACAATATGTATGCCAATAACAATCTGTGTGGGGGTTGAGAATACCCGATAAAAACAGGCATGAAGTCTTAACTCATACTCCCTATTATTTGAAGCTAGCATTGTCAAAAGATATTGAGTTGTATTCAAATAAAATTTGATTAAAAGTAATTTTAAACACAAAAAAACCCTCCCCCATAAATGGGAAAGGGTATTTAATAATCCGAAGATTAACGTTTTGAGAACTGAGGTGCACGACGAGCGCCTTTAAGACCGTATTTTTTACGTTCTTTCATGCGTGAGTCACGAGTTAACAATCCTGCAGATTTCAATGCTGGACGGAAATCAGGATCTACATGAAGTAGTGCACGAGCAATACCATGACGGATTGCGCCTGCTTGACCTGTGTATCCACCACCATTAACGTTTACAAGAATATCATAGCTACCAAGAGTTTCAGTTGCTACTAATGGTTGTTTGATGATTTCGCGTAATGCTGCGAATGGTACGTAATCTTCTACGTCACGTTTGTTAATTGTAATATTACCATTGCCCGGTACTAAACGTACGCGTGCAGTTGAGCTTTTACGGCGACCTGTGCCGATATATTGAACTTGTGCCAAGGTTGTATCCTCCTCTTTAATTATCCGCGAATTTCCATAACTTCTGGTAATTGTGCTGCGTGTGGATGTTCTGCTCCAGCGTATACGTGAAGCTTAGTGAACGTTTGACGTCCTAAAGAGTTCTTAGGAAGCATCCCTTTGATTGCTAATTCAAGCATTCTTGTTGGGTAGTTTGTACGCATTTCTAATGCAGTACGTTTTTTCAAACCACCTGGATGTAGTGTATGACGGTAGTAAATTTTGTCTTTCAATTTCTTACCAGTCAATTCGATTTTTTCAGCGTTGATGATGATCACGTGATCACCTGTGTCAACGTTTGGTGTGAAAGTTGGTTTATTTTTGCCACGTAAAGCTGCAGCTACTTCAGATGCTAAACGACCAAGAATTTGTCCTTCAGCGTCTACTACTAACCACTTACGCTCTACTTCGTGACCTTTAGCCATGAATGTTGTACGCATTTATTTTGTCCTCCTAATTCGATCTAATCTGATCTACAATTTGTGTGCAATTATCTCTATCATCATCAACAATAAGGTTTCGGGGCTTATCGTGGAATTTATGAAATACCATAGGTAATCTTATAACGTGGAGACAAAAAAGTCAAGGGTTTATATAAAAACACCTGGACGTGTTGCTTCAATCAACATAAAACACAGATTCCAAGTACAACCCTTGTGCTGGAGCCGTTTTACCAGCTCTTTTTCGATCTTCTGCAGCAAGCATCACTGACATCTCCGAAGGTTCTCGTCTACCGATACCAACTTCCCATAGATTCCCGGCAATAATTCTCACCATATTATATAAAAATCCGTCTCCTTCAATAACCATATGAAGCTCATCTTCATCATTTTCGATCAACTCTAAACGTTTTATGGTGCGCACTCGGTCGATTACCTCTGTTCGTGCTGAACAAAAGCTAGTGAAATCATGTGTACCTAAAAATGACTGAGCTGCTTCTCTCATTCGTTGTATGTCTGGCTTAAATCCTGGTGCATGCACGACATAATGACGCTTAAAAGGACTCTCAACGTCCCCTAAGCCCCATTTGTAACGATACACTTTACCGATGGTGCCATATCTCGCGTGAAAATCACTCGAAACTTCTTCTACAGAGAGGACTCGGATATCTCCGGGAAGTTGCACATTGAGTGCCCGTTGCCAGCGAGTTATCGGGAATTGCAGAGCTGTGTCAAAATGAATGACTTGTCCAATTGCATGTACACCAGCATCTGTTCGCCCACTTGCAACAACTCGGACGTTCATGCCTTTATGCATTTTAGTGAGTACTTTTTCTAACTCGTGTTGAACAGTACGTGCATTGGGCTGTATTTGATAACCAGCAAAACCAAATCCGTCATACATGATGATTGCTTTTAAACGCTTCATTGCCGGTTCCTCCTTGGTTTATGACCTTAACCACCCAAGTGTTAATGCGAAAGCCCCTAACAAGATAAGTATGAAAGAATCTTGCCAATCCCATTTCAATTGGCGATACCGAGTTCTTCCCTCTCCCCCTCGGTAACCACGCACTTCCATCGCGACCGCTAAATCTTCCGCACGTTTAAACGCACTTACGAATAAAGGAATTAACAAAGGAACAACAGCTTTTATACGTTCTTTAACTGGTCCCGAACTAATATCGGACCCTCTAGCCATTTGAGCTTTCAAAATTTTATCAGTCTCATCCATTAATGTTGGAATAAAGCGTAACGAAATCGACATCATTAATGCGAGTTCATGGACAGGCAATTTAAAGCGTTTAAATGGTTTTAACAACATTTCCATCCCATCAGTAATAGAGATTGGTGAAGTCGTCAACGTTAGGATAGACGTGGTGAATACTAATACTAGAAAACGGACTGAAATGAAAATACCTTGTTTTAATCCTTCTTCATACACTGAAATAAATTGCCACTTAAACAATAATTCTCCTTCTTTTGTAAAAAAAATATGAAGTAAGAAAGTGAAAATGAGTAAGAATAAAATAGGCTTTAACCCATTAATTAAGAAATACAATCGTATACGCGAAAATAAGACCGTGACTAAAGTGAATGCTAGTAACATTACATAGGTAATCGCATTATTTGCAATAAAGACAATCGCAATAAATAAGAATACAAATAGCAGTTTTGAACGAGGGTCTAATTTATGAATGAATGAATTCCCAGGAATATAACGACCAAAAATCATTTTCTCCATCATATGGGCTCACTCTCCCCTTGGACAGCATGAGCTATTTCTGCAACTAACTGTTCTTCTGTCAAGCATAGTTTAGCTAATGGATAACCGAGTAACGCTTCAAATTCACGCTGAAAACGTACGACTCGCGGTGCAGCTAATTGAAATTCGGCAAGCCTCTCTTCATTACCAAATATTTCAATCGGGTCTCCACTAAGTACACATCTTCCATGATGCATGATACTGACACGATCTGAATATCGTGCTGCATCCTCCATAGAGTGTGTAACCAAAATTGTGGTTAGCCCTTTTTCCACATGTAGTTTGTGGAATAACTCCATGATTTCCTGACGTCCTCGTGGATCTAACCCTGCCGTGGGTTCGTCTAATACCAATATACTTGGTTCCATCGCTAACACACCCGCAATGGCCACACGACGCATTTGACCTCCTGACAAATCAAACGGCGATTTATCAAGCACGTCTTTAGGTAAACCTAATTGCTCAACTAAGACGCGTGCACGTCGCTCCGCCTCTTCTTTAGGCACACCATAATTTAATGGACCAAACATAATATCTTTTAACACGGTCTCATCAAACAGTTGCTGCTCAGGGAATTGAAAGACTATCCCAATTTGCTGTCGGACCGGCTTTAAATTCTTTACTCGCTTACCAGCCTGAATCGTCAAATCTCCAATCCTAACTTCCCCTTCAGTTGGTTTTAACAACGCATTTAAATGTTGAAGTAAGGTCGACTTTCCAGAACCTGTATGACCAATAATTGCATGATATGAACCTGACTTTATGTGTAAATTCACATCGACGAGTGCGCGCTTTTCAAAAGGCGTACCTTTTGAGTAAGAGTATCCTACTTGTTGAAGTTGGATGTCCATACATCATTCACCAACCCTTGTACTGACATATGCTCATCTTTTAAGTCAATTCCATTTGCACGCATAAGCTTGCTTAACTTCAAAGCAAAAGGCAAATCTAGCCCAAGCTCAATTAACTCTTCTCCACGCGAAAATATTTCATCTGGTGTGCCTTGCGCATAAATATGTCCATCATTTAACACAAGAATTCGATCTGCGAGTAATGCTTCTTCAAGATCATGTGTGATCGACAACACAGTTAAATGTGTTTCTTGTCGTAAGCGTTGTACCGTCGTTAATACTTCTTCGCGGCCTTGTGGATCAAGCATCGAAGTGGCCTCATCCATTATTAATATCCTCGGCTTTAAAGCAAGTGCACCTGCAATGGCCACACGTTGCTTTTGACCACCGGATAAATGATGGGGTTCACTATCTAAAAATTTCTCCATTTTCACTTGAGCAAGTGAATCATGGACACGTTCAACCATCTCTATAAAAGGAATTCCATTATTTTCTAAAGCAAAAGCGACATCGTCCTGCACGGTTGCACCGACAAATTGATTGTCTGGATTTTGAAACACCATGCCCATTTGCGAACGAATAGCCCATAAGTTTTCTTCATTGAGCGTCTCACCAAGAACTCGCACTTCCCCATTTTGAGGAAACAACAGGCCATTCATGAGTTTCGCCATTGTGGATTTACCTGAACCATTATGACCAACGATTGCAATCCACTCGCCATCGTAGACAGAGAAAGAAATTCCTTCTAGTGCTTTACGCATTTCAGTTTCTTGTGGTGAATATGTATAGCTAACATCGTGTAAAGATAAAATTTCATTCATGAGATAAAAGACCTCCTCTAACTAAGCTAAACTAAACTCAAAACTCTTTACCATTCAATTTATATTAATACAAATAAAAAAGCGCGCACCTCATTCAGAGAAATGCGCTCTTCTATATCTGTCTCGTATTCGGTTGCTCAGACCGTCTACGTGAATGAGGTGCGAAGAGCTAGACGAGACGCTACCAAAAAAGGTCCGCTCATCATAACGCTCTGCTTTTCATAGTCGTATAAATCTTTTTTAAAAAAGAAGAGGGCGGCTACTAACCTAGAACCCTCTTCGAATTGTAAGGACTAAACTAATTCAATCACTACAACAGGTGCTCCGTCTCCACGACGAGGTCCCATTTTCATAATACGTGTGTATCCGCCTTGACGTTCAGCGTAGCGTGGTGCTACATCATCAAACAATTTTTGCAAAGCATAAACTGTTGATTCATTGCCTTCAGCATCAGTAACGTTCACTAGTTCACGACGAATATATGATGCAGCTTGACGGCGTGCATGCAAATCTCCACGTTTACCTAATGTAATCATTTTTTCACAAACTGAACGAAGTTCTTTCGCACGAGCTTCTGTCGTTTGAATACGTTCGTTGATGATCAAATCAGTTGTTAAGTCACGTAACATCGCTTTACGTTGAGAACTTGTACGACCAAGTTTTCTGTAACCCATAGATGTTTACCTCCTTTGTTAAATAGTAATTTCTTTATATCAAAAGTCGTTTAGTCCTCTTTGCGTAATCCTAAGCCAAGGTCTTCTAACTTTGCTTTAACTTCTTCTAGTGATTTACGTCCAAGGTTACGAACTTTCATCATGTCGTCTTCTGACTTGCTAGCTAATTCAAGTACTGTATTAATACCTGCGCGTTTCAAGCAGTTGTAAGAACGAACAGAAAGATCAAGCTCTTCGATAGTCATCTCCAGCACTTTTTCTTTTTGATCTTCTTCTTTTTCAACCATGATTTCAGCAGTTTTTGCCTCATCTGTCATCCCAACGAAGATGTTTAAATGCTCAGTTAAAATTTTCGCACCAAGCGAAATCGCCTCTTTTGGACCGATGCTGCCATCTGTCCAAACATCAAGAGAAAGTTTATCGTAATTAGTCATTTGACCAACACGTGTATTTTCTACTTGAAAATTGACGCGTGAAACTGGAGTATAAATAGAATCGATTGGGATCACGCCGATAGGAAGATCCTCACGTTTGTTTTGATCAGCAGGAGTGTAACCGCGGCCGCGTTGTGCATACATACGCATACGCAAATGACCATTTTTACCAATTGTTGCAATATAGAGATCAGGATTTAAAATTTCTACATCACTGTCATGTGTAATGTCAGCAGCTGTAACCTGGCCATCACCTTTAATATCAATCTCAATGACTTTTTCTTCATCAGAGTAGATTTTAAGAGCTAATTTCTTCACATTCATAATCACTGAAGCGACATCTTCAACAACACCCTCAATAGTAGAGAACTCGTGAAGAACGCCATCAACTTGAATAGAAGTTACTGCAGCTCCTGGTAAAGATGACAATAGGATACGACGTAGTGAATTACCTAATGTGTTTCCATATCCTCGTTCAAGCGGTTCTACAACAAACTTACCAAATTTGGCACCTTCGCTGATTTCAACCGTTTCAATCTTTGGTTTTTCAATTTCGATCATTTAAATTTACCCTCCTTCAAAACATCAATTGTATAGGTTCGTTCCATCATGAAATCGATAGCACTAGACTTATCGGTGATTGCACAACTCAGTGTGTACAAGAAATGATGTTCTCAAACAATTAAATTGAGACGCACTTATTATACGCGACGACGTTTTGGTGGACGGCAACCATTATGTGGAACTGGAGTTACATCTTTGATAGCTGTAACGTCAAGACCAGCAGCTTGAAGTGCACGAATTGCAGCTTCACGACCTGCACCAGGACCTTTTACTGTTACTTCTAACGTCTTCAAACCATGCTCAACAGATGACTTCGCAGCAGCTTCAGCAGCTAATTGCGCAGCAAATGGTGTTGATTTACGAGAACCTTTGAAACCAAGTGAACCAGCACTTGACCAAGATACCGCATTTCCTTGCATATCTGTAATCGTTACAATAGTGTTGTTAAATGTTGAGCGGATGTGAGCAATACCAGATTCGATATTCTTTTTCACACGACGCTTACGTGTTTGTTGTTTACGTGCCATGTTAGGAAGAAACCTCCTTTACTAATTATTTTTTCTTGTTAGCAACTGTTTTACGAGGACCTTTACGCGTACGCGCATTGTTCTTCGTATTTTGACCGCGAACAGGTAAACCTCTACGATGACGGATACCACGGAATGAACCGATTTCCATCAAGCGCTTAATGTTTAATGATACTTCACGGCGAAGGTCACCTTCTACCTTGAAAGCACCAATTGCTTCGCGAATTTTGTTTAATTCGTCTTCTGTAAGATCACGAACGCGTGTATCTTCAGACACTCCAGCATTTGCTAAAGCTTTTTGTGCATTTGTTTTACCAATACCGAAAATATATGTTAATGAAATAACAACGCGTTTATCGCGCGGAATGTCAACACCAGCAATACGAGCCATGTGTGTCGTGCACCTCCTTCAAATTAGCCTTGTTTTTGTTTATGCTTTGGATTTTCACAAATTACCATTACTTTACCGCGTCTGCGAATAACTTTACATTTTTCGCACATCGGCTTTACAGATGGTCTAACTTTCATCTAACCTAACCTCCTTAGTGGTCCGGAGTGCAAAAGATTATTTAAAACGGTATGTGATACGACCGCGAGTTAAATCGTAAGGAGATAGTTCAATTGTGACTTTATCCCCAGGTAGAATACGGATAAAGTGCATACGGATTTTGCCCGAAACATGAGCAAGAATAGTATGATCATTCTCCAATTTTACCTTAAACATCGCATTTGGCAAAGTCTCAACAACTGTTCCTTCGACTTCAATTACATCGTCTTTCGCCATCAGCCCTGTCCCCCTTCTGTATAAAAAATCTGGTCCTCATCATCAAATCAAACGGAATGTTCCGCAAATCGAAATCCGAAATGGACTCTTTTCGTTTCAACATATTTCTGTTTTGCATGAGAGGTGTCCTAATGGAACTCCGTAGGATTTCGTTTCTGAGAACCTATTGAGTAGCCAATTTGAACCTTGTCCCTCATGTAAAAACGACCGCTCGGAATGCCTTAGATGAGTTCCAACATATCCGTTACACAGATGCTTCCACGAAACCCATTATACATTGTCGGAAGTAGAAATGCACGAAAGGACAAGGAATCCTCTTAGACGTAGCATTGACTATTTCGTTCGCGCACATCGGGCATAATTTCCTTTTGCAGCTCTCGAAAATAAATTTCGTTTACAAGTGTGCCGCTAAAATCAGCTGCGGTTGCTCTCTAATAAAGCGTGTAAATCAACAAATACTTTATCAATATGTTGCTGACCATTAATATTAGTCATTACACCTTTACTGCCATAATAGTCAAGTAAAGGTTGTGTTTGTTTCACGTTTACTTCCAGGCGATTCGTTACCGTTTCCGGGTTATCGTCCGCGCGTTGGTAAAGTTCGCCTCCATCTTTGTCACAAACACCATCTACTTGAGGTGGGTTAAAGACTAAATGGTACGCAGAACCACAAATTTTACAAATGCGGCGCCCCGTTAGACGTTTAACTAAGTCTTCTTGATCAACTTGGATATTTAATACGTGTTCTACATCTTTGTTCAAATCAGCTAAAAGCACATCAAGTGCTTCTGCTTGTGGAACTGTCCGTGGAAACCCATCTAACAAAAATCCTTCTTCACAATCTGATTTACTTAATCTTTCACGGACGATTCCGATCGTTACTTCATCAGGTACTAAAGCACCTTCATCCATAAACGATTTGGCTTTAAGTCCAAGTTCCGTACCTTCTACAATAGCTGCACGAAACATGTCGCCTGTCGAAATATGAGGGATTCCGTACTTCTCAACAATTTTATCTGCTTGTGTGCCTTTACCTGCACCTGGCAAACCCATTAAAACGATATTCATACGTTTTACCCCCCTGTATTTTATTTGTGTTTAATAGGAACAAAATCGTTCTTTTAAACCAAACATTTATTTCATGAAGCCTTTGTAGTGACGTTTTACTAGTTGAGCTTCAAGCTGTTTCATCGTTTCCAGTGCAACACCGACAACGATTAGCAAGCTTGTTCCACCGATTTGAGCAGAAGCTGGAAGACCAGCGAAATTAATGAACAAAATCGGCATAATTGCTACTAGTGCTAGGAAAATCGCACCCACGAAAGTTAAACGATACAGAACTGTTGTTAAATAGTCTTGTGTGTTTTTTCCTGGACGAATTCCTGGAATATAAGCACCTTGCTTTTTCAAATTATCTGCAACGTTTTCAGGATTCACTTGGATGAACGCATAGAAATACGTAAATGCCATGATTAACGCAACATATATGAGCATGCCCACAGGTTTTGAATAATCAAATGTGTTCTGTATGAAAGTCGTTACATTATTTTCTCCAAAGAAGGTCGATAGTGTTTGTGGTGTAATGATAAATGCAACAGCAAAGATTACTGGAATAACCCCAGCAGCATTCACTTTTAACGGTAAGTGCGTTTGTTGGCCGCCAGTAGTACCGGGACCAGAAACACGTTTTGCGTACTGAATCGGAATTTTACGCAACGCTTGTTGAACGTAAATAACTCCTACAGTAACAGCAATTATCGCTAAAACAAGAAGTACCATAATACCAATACGGATGAATAGATCATCACCAGCACCATCTATTTGTTGTGCATAGATTTGATTAGCAGCGCTCGGAATTGCTGCAACGATACCTGCAAAGATAATAATGGAAATACCATTACCAACACCTTTAGCAGTAATCTGCTCAGATAACCAAAGAAGGAATGCAGTCCCAGCTGTTAACACAATTGCGATAACAATATATGTTGATACACCTTCTTGAAGGATTAACGTACCACCATACATTTGGTTAAATCCATAAGACATCGCGATTGCTTGGATAAAAGCCAATCCGATTGTGAAGTAACGTGTGAACTGAGCAAGTTTCCGTCTTCCAACTTCACCTTGTTTTGCCCACTCCGTAAACTTCGGAACAACATCCATTTGTAGCAATTGTACAATGATCGATGCAGTGATGTACGGCATAATTCCCATAGCTAAAATCGAAAAGTTAGCAAGGGCACCGCCACCAAATGTATTCAAGAAACCGATCAAACTAAATTGGTCTGTAGCTTGTAATACTTGTGCATCAACATTAGGTACAGGAATAAATGTACCAATACGGAAAATAATTAACATTAATAGAGTGAATAGGATTTTATTTCGTATATCTTCAACGCGCATAAAGTTGGAGATTGTCTGAAACATTAAACCACCTCTATTTGTCCGCCCGCAGTTTCAATAGCCTCTTTTGCAGAAGCAGAGAACTTGTTAGCTTTAACATTAAGCTTTTTATCAAGAGTACCGTTTGCAAGAATTTTAATTCCAGACTTTTCGCTGCTCACATAACCAGTTTCGATTAGTAATGCAGGTGTTACCTCTGTGCCATCTTCGAAACGGTTTAATGTATCGAGATTCACAATAGCGTATTCTTTACGATTAATATTCGTAAATCCACGTTTAGGTAAACGTCTGAACAACGGGTTTTGACCGCCTTCAAATCCTGGACGAACACCACCGCCTGAACGAGAGTTTTGTCCTTTAGTACCTCTACCTGCAGTTTTACCATTACCAGAACCAATCCCGCGGCCTTTACGCTTACGCTCGGAACGAGATCCTTCTGCCGGTTTTAACTCATGTAATTTCATATGGGTTGGCACCTCCTTATTCTAAAAATACAAATTATAGTTCTTTTACAGAAACTAAATGAGCTACTTTGCCAACCATCCCTCGGATAGCTGCGTTGTCAGCATGCTCAACAGTTTGATGCATTTTACGTAAACCAAGAGCTTCTACAGTTTTACGTTGATCAGGTTTAGAACCGATCACGCTTCTAGTGAGGGTAATTTCTAATTTTGCCATTGTCATTTCCCCCCTTAGCCTAATAACTCTTGTACTGTTTTACCGCGCAATTTAGCAACATCTTCAGCACGTTTTAGTCCAGTTAAACCGTTGATTGTAGCACGTACCATGTTGATCGGTGTGTTAGAACCAAGAGATTTAGAAAGAATATCAGTAATACCAGCAAGCTCAAGTACAGCACGCACTGGCCCACCAGCGATAACGCCAGTACCAGGAGCAGCAGGTTTGATTAAGATTTCACCAGCACCAAAGTTACCAATAATTAAATGTGGAGTAGTTCCACGAACCATAGGCACTTCGATTAGGTTTTTCTTAGCATCTTCAATTGCTTTACGAATAGCATCTGGTACTTCTTGTGCTTTACCAGTACCAAATCCTACGTGGCCATTCTTGTCGCCAACAACAACCAATGCAGTGAAGCGGAAACGACGTCCACCTTTTACAACTTTAGCTACGCGGTTAATTGTAACTACGCGTTCTTCAAGTTCAAGTTTGTTTGGATCAATGTGACGCATGAAATATGTCCCTCCTTCTTATTAAAATTCTAAGCCGTTTTCACGTGCAGCTTCAGCTAAAGCTTTTACGCGGCCATGATATAAGTAGCCGCCACGGTCAAATACAACAGACTTGATGTCTTTTTCCGTAGCACGTTTTGCGATTGATTCTCCGATTGCTTTAGCAGCCTCTAAATTACCTGTACCATCGAAATCTTTTTCCATAGTAGAAGAACTTACAAGTGTTACTCCAGACGTATCATCAATCAATTGCGCATATAAATGTTTATTAGAACGGAATACGTTTAAACGAGGACGTTCAGCTGTACCCGTGATTTTAGCACGTACACGACCATGACGTTTTTTACGAACTTGATTTTTATCTTGTTTCGTAATCACAAATATCACTCCTTTCTAATGCTTAGGCAGCATTATTTACCTGTTTTACCTTCTTTACGACGAACAACTTCGCCTTCATAACGAATACCTTTACCTTTATACGGCTCTGGTGGACGTACTTGACGGATTGTTGATGCTAATGCTCCAACGCGTTCTTTGTTAATACCTCTAATGATGATTTTAGTGTTTGTCGGAACTTCCACTAATAAACCAGCTTCAGGAATAAATTCAACTGGATGAGAGAAACCTACGTTCAATACAAGCTTTTCGCCTTGTAAAGTAGCACGATATCCAACCCCAACTAACTCAAGACTACGTTCGAAACCTTTAGAAACACCCTCAACCATGTTTGCAAGCAATGCACGAGTTGTACCGTGAATTGTACGATGCTGTTTTGATTCAGAAGGACGTGTTAATGTAACAATATTGTCTTCTTTTTCGATCTTAATATCTGCATTAAAAGTACGAGTAAGCTCGCCTTTAGGACCTTTTACAGTAACATCATTGTTTGTACCAATCGTTACAGTAACGTCAGCAGGAACCTCAATTGGTTTTTTACCTACACGAGACATTTATTTGCACCTCCATTCGATTGTTGCTTTTTACCAAACGTAAGCTATTACTTCTCCGCCAACTTGTTTAGCACGTGCTTCTTTATCAGTTAATAGACCATTAGATGTTGAAACTAAAGCAATTCCAAGACCATTTAATACTCTAGGTACTTCATTCATTTTCGCGTATACCCGAAGACCAGGTTTTGAAATACGCTTTAAACCAGTAATAACGCGTTCGTTGTTTTGACCGTATTTCAAGAAGATACGAATGATACCTTGTTTGCTATCTTCAACGTATTCTACGTCACGAACAAAACCTTCACGCTTAAGGATCTCAGCGATCTCTTTTTTTACATTTGATGCAGGTAATTCTAACTTTTCGTGGCGAACCATGTTCGCGTTACGAATACGTGTTAGCATATCTGCAATCGGATCTGTCATTGTCATTACATTAACCTCCTTCCCAGTTTAGGGGATTACCAGCTAGCTTTTTTCACGCCAGGAATTTGTCCCTTGTGTGCAAGCTCACGGAAACAAATACGACAAAGTTTAAATTTACGTAAGACCGAATGCGGACGACCGCAACGTTCACAACGTGTGTAAGCTTGTACATTATGCTTTGGCGTGCGCTTTTGTTTAGCGATCATTGATTTTTTAGCCACGTTTACGCCTCCCTTATGTTTACTTTTGGAACGGCATTCCGAATTGTGTTAGTAACTCACGAGCTTCTTCATCAGAGTTCGCAGTTGTTACAATTACGATATCCATACCGCGTACTTTAGTTACTTTATCATAGTCGATTTCAGGGAAGATTAATTGCTCTTTAATACCTAATGTGTAGTTACCGCGACCGTCGAATGCTTTTTTAGAAACACCGCGGAAATCACGTACACGTGGAAGAGAGATAGCGATTAATTTGTCCAAGAATTCGTACATACGCTCACCGCGTAGTGTTACTTTACAACCGATTGGCATACCTTCACGAAGACGGAAGCCAGCGATTGATTTCTTAGCTTTAGTTACAACAGGTTTTTGACCTGTGATAGTTGTTAGTTCTTCAACAGCAGCATCAAGTGCTTTAGTGTTTTGAACAGCGTCACCAACACCCATGTTGATTACGATTTTGTTCACTTGTGGCACTTGCATAACTGATTTATATTCAAACTTGCTCATTAGAGCAGGAGAAACTTCCTTAAGAAATTTTTCTTTTAGGCGGTTCATGTGTGTACCTCCCTTCTTCTTTTACTTATTTATTTATCGATTGTTTCGCCAGATTTTTTTGCAACACGAACTTTTTTGCCATCTTCCACTTTATAACTAACGCGAGTAGGCTCGCCTGATTTAGGGTCGATTAACATAACGTTCGATACGTGCATTGAAGCCTCTTGGCTAATAATTCCACCTTGTGGATTTGCTTGGTTTGGTTTCATGTGTTTTTTCACAAGATTCATACCTTCAACCATCACGCGTTCTGTCTTTGGAAAAGCAGCAATAATTGAAGCAGTTTTGCCTTTATCTTTTCCTGAGATCACCATAACTTTATCGCCTTTTTTAACATGCATTCTGTCGCACCTCCTTGTTTAGCACTTTCACGTTGATTAAAGAACTTCCGGAGCTAAAGATACGATTTTCATGAAGCTATTGTCACGTAATTCACGTGCAACAGGTCCGAAAATACGCGTTCCGCGCGGGCCTTTATCGTCACGAATGATAACGCATGCGTTTTCATCGAATTTGATATAAGTACCGTCTTTACGGCGTACACCGCTTTTAGTGCGAACGATGACAGCTTTAACGACGTCACCTTTCTTGACAACGCCACCTGGTGTTGCTTTCTTAACTGTACAAACAACTACATCACCGATGTTAGCAGTTTTACGACCAGAACCACCAAGCACTTTAATTGTTAAAACTTCACGTGCACCTGAGTTGTCAGCAACTTTCATACGACTCTCTTGTTGGATCACTTAGGTAACCTCCTCTCGGAATTTGGTCTTTTCCGAACTTTATATTTAAATAACTACGGCAGTTTCTACAATTTCCACTAAACGGAAACGTTTTGTTGCAGACAACGGGCGAGTTTCCATGATACGAACTACGTCGCCTAATTTAGCTTCGTTTTGCTCATCATGAGCTTTGAACTTTTTAGAGTACTTAACACGTTTACCGTAAAGCTTATGCTTTTTGTATGTTTCAATCATAACAGTAATTGTTTTGTCCATTTTGTCTGAAACAACACGGCCCGTGTATACTTTGCGGTTATTACGCTCAGTCATGCTAGAAAACCTCCTTTATCAGTTTTTTGCACTGATTTCTCTTTCATGAATCACAGTTTTCATACGCGCAATCGCCTTACGTACTTCACGAATGCGTGCTGTATTCTCTAATTGACCAGTCGCTAATTGGAAGCGAAGGTTGAAAAGCTCTTCTTTAAGTGATTTCACTTTTTGTTCTATTTCTACAGTGGTAAGGTCACGAAGTTCATTAGCTTTCATTAGATTCACCACCAATTTCTTCACGTTTCACAATTTTACACTTCAAAGGAAGCTTGTGATTTGCTAATCTAAGTGCTTCGCGTGCTACCTCTTCTGAGACACCAGCGATTTCAAACAAGATTTTTCCTGGTTTAACTACAGCTACCCAACCTTCTGGAGAACCTTTACCAGATCCCATACGAACCTCAAGAGGCTTTTTCGTATAAGGTTTATGCGGGAAAATTTTAATCCAAACTTTACCGCCACGTTTCATATAACGTGTCATTGCAATACGTGAAGCTTCGATTTGACGGTTAGTAATCCAACTAGCTTCAAGGGCTTGTAAGCCATATTCACCAAAAGTTACTTCTTTACCGCCTTTCGCTTCTCCGCGCATTTTTCCGCGATGTTCGCGACGATATTTAACGCGTTTAGGCATTAACATATTATTTGCCTCCTTCCTCAGAGTTCTTCTTAACTGGAAGGACTTCACCACGATAGATCCAAACTTTAACACCAAGCTTACCATAAGTTGTGTCAGCTTCAGCATGTGCATAATCAATATCAGCACGTAAAGTATGAAGTGGTACAGTACCTTCACTATAATGCTCAGCACGCGCAATGTCTGCGCCGCCTAGACGTCCAGATACTTGAGTTTTAATACCTTTAGCGCCAGAACGCATAGTACGTTGTAATGATTGTTTTTGTGCACGACGGAAAGATACGCGGTTTTCTAATTGACGAGCAATGTTTTCCGCAACTAATTTCGCATCTAAATCCGGACGTTTAATTTCAATAATGTTAATGTGAACACGCTTGCCAGTAGTAGCATTAAGGTATTTACGAAGTGCTTCCACTTCAGTACCACCTTTACCAATAACCATACCTGGTTTAGCAGTGTGAATTGAAATGTTTACACGGTTTGCAGCACGTTCGATTTCCACTTTAGAAACAGAAGCTTCTTTTAAACGTGTTTCGATGTATTTACGAATTCTTAAGTCTTCATGAAGAAGAGTTGCATAGTCTTTTTCAGCGTACCATTTTGACTCCCAGTCACGAATAATACCTATTCGTAGTCCTATTGGATTAATTTTTTGACCCACTAGTTATCCCTCCTTCTTCTCAGATACCACGATAGTAATGTGGCTTGTGCGTTTGTTAATTGCGCTTGCACGACCCATTGCACGTGGTCGGAAACGTTTTAATGTTGGACCTTCGTCAACAAAAACTTCAGAAATAACTAGTTTATTA
Source organism: Paenisporosarcina antarctica (assembly GCF_004367585.1). Classification (GTDB taxonomy): domain Bacteria; phylum Bacillota; class Bacilli; order Bacillales_A; family Planococcaceae; genus Paenisporosarcina; species Paenisporosarcina antarctica. The sequence continues at coordinate 173,968 of NZ_CP038015.1, read as the reverse complement.
ACATCTAGCTCATAGTTGTGCTCAGCGTTCGCAACAGCAGATTTTAAAACCTTTTCTACTACAGGCGATGACGCCTTAGGAGTAAGGCGCAAAATAGCAACCGCTTCACCGATTTGCTTGCCTCTGATTAAATCAACGACTAATCTCACTTTACGAGGGGCAATACGCACTGTTCTAAGAATAGCTTTAGCTTGCATTAGGATATCCTCCTCTCAAATTAGCGTTTTGTTTTCTTATCATCGTTGCCATGGCCTCTATACGCACGTGTTGGTGCGAATTCGCCCAATTTGTGTCCTACCATATCTTCGGTTACGTATACTGGAACGTGTTTACGTCCATCATATACTGCAATCGTCAATCCGATAAAAGTTGGGAAAATTGTAGAACGGCGAGACCAAGTTTTGATCACTTGTTTTTTCTCAGAATCCTTTTGTGCGTCAACCTTCTTCATTAGATGGTCATCAACAAATGGTCCTTTTTTCAAGCTTCGACCCATTTTGGTACCTCCCACAGTAATCTCGCTACGGCTCTCTGTTGGAACCGTAGAAGAATAACATTATTTTTTACTATTACTACGACGAACGATAAATTTGTCTGATCTGTTTTTCTTTTTACGAGTTTTGTAACCAAGAGTAGGTTTACCCCAAGGAGTCATTGGTGACTTACGTCCGATTGGAGATTTACCTTCACCACCACCATGTGGGTGATCGTTCGGGTTCATTACAGATCCACGTACAGTTGGGCGTTTACCTAACCAACGATTACGACCTGCTTTACCTATGTTGATTAATTCATGTTGTTCATTACCAACTTGACCAATTGTAGCGCGGCAAGTTCCCAAGATCATACGAACTTCACCAGATTGTAGACGAATAATTACGTACTTGTCTTCTTTACCAAGAACTTGTGCAGAAGTACCAGCAGAACGTACTAATTGTCCACCTTTACCAGGCTTCATTTCGATGTTATGGATTGTAGAACCCATAGGAATGTTTTGTAATGGTAATGCATTACCTACTTTAATATCAACTTCAGGACCTGACATGATAGTCATGCCAACTTCTAAGCCTTTTGCTGCAAGAATATAACATCTTTCACCATCTAAGTAGTTAATCAATGCGATGTTTGCAGAGCGGTTTGGATCGTACTCAATAGTAGCAACGCGTCCTGGAATGCCATCTTTAATTCGTTTGAAATCGATGACACGGTATTGACGCTTATGACCGCCACCTTGATGACGAACAGTTAACTTACCTTGGTTATTACGACCGCCTTTACGTTTGACAGGCTCAAGCAACGATTTAAGAGGCTTGTTTGTTGTGATTTCAGCGAAATCAGAAGATGTCATGTTACGTCGACCGTTGGAGGTAGGTTTATACTTTTTAATCGCCATGTTTATTCCCTCCTTCTTATTAGTTCAATTTTAGTGCTGTATTTATTAAACCTCGAATAATTCGATGTCTTTACTTTCAGCAGTTAACTTAACAATCGCTTTACGACGTTTGTTAGTATATCCACCAAATTTACCAACGCGTTTGAATTTCCCTTTGTAGTTCATGATGTTTACTTTCTCAACATCTACTCCAAAGATTTCTTCGATTGCGTGTTTAACTTGAGTTTTATTGGCGCGAGTGTCCACTAAGAAAGTGTACTTTTTCTCTTCCATTACTTCAGAAGAACGCTCGGTAATGACCGGACGTTTAATAATATCACGTGCTTCCATTATCCTAGCACCTCCTCGATTTTTTCAACTGCAGCTTTTGTCACAACAATTTTGTCATGTCCAAGCAAGTCAAGAACATTAATGCCTGTTGCTGTTACTACTGATATACCTGGGATGTTACGAGCAGATAATGCTACGCTTTCATCAAGGTCAGCTGTAACGAACAAAGCTTTTTTAGCGATTGAAAGGTCTTTCAACACTTTCAAGAAATCTTTTGTTTTTGGTGCAGCGAACACTAAGCTTTCAAGAACGATGAAGTTTTCTTCTAACACTTTCGCAGAAAGAGCAGAACGAAGAGCTAAGCGACGAACTTTTTTCGGTAATTTGTAGCTGTAGCTACGTGGAACTGGACCGAAAACAACACCACCACCGCGCCATTGTGGAGAACGAATTGAACCTTGACGTGCACGACCTGTTCCTTTTTGTTTCCATGGCTTACGACCACCACCAGCAACTTCAGAACGGTTTTTAACTTTATGATTACCTTGACGTAGTGAAGCTCGTTGAGAGACTACTGCATCAAATAATACATTATTGTTTGGAGCGATTCCGAAAACCGCATCATTTAATTCAATTTCACCAACAGATGAACCTGTTTGGCTAAGTAAAGATACCTTTGGCATTCCTGTTTCCTCCTTTCTCTTTAAATTAGTTAGCTTTAATAGCTGATTTAACTACTACTAATGCTTTACGAGAACCAGGAACATTACCTTTAACAAGTAGCAAGTTACGATCAGCATCAACTTTTACGATTTCTAAGTTTTGGATCGTGATCATCGAGCCACCCATTTGACCAGGTAATTTCTTTTGTTTAAATACACGGTTTGGAGCTACAGGTCCCATTGAACCTGGACGACGGTGGTAACGAGATCCGTGGGCCATAGGTCCGCGAGATTGGTTGTGGCGTTTAATAACACCTTGGAAACCTTTACCTTTTGTCACACCAGAAACGTCTACTATATCGCCCTCTGTGAAACTTTCAACCTTGACTTCTTGACCAACTTCGTACTCAGCTATGTTCAAGCTGCGGAATTCACGAATGAAGCGCTTAGGCGTTGTGCCTGCTTTCGCTACATGTCCTTTTGCTGGTTTGTTAGAAAGCTTTTCACGCTTATCTTCAAAACCTAACTGGATTGATTCGTAGCCGTCTGTTTCAACTGATTTTTTTTGAAGCACTATGTTTGGTGAAGCTTCAATTACAGTTACAGGTATTAAGTCACCGTTCTCAGCAAATACTTGCGTCATGCCAATTTTTCTACCTAAGATTCCTTTAGTCATTTGTCACACCTCCTGCAAAATTGTTTGTTCATTACTATTTATTGTTTACCATTAAAGTTTGATTTCAATATCAACGCCAGATGGTAAGTCAAGCTTCATTAACGAGTCAACAGTTTGTGGTGTTGGGTTAACGATATCGATCAGACGTTTATGCGTACGCATTTCGAATTGCTCACGAGAATCTTTGTACTTGTGAACCGCACGAAGAACTGTGTACACCGACTTCTCAGTTGGAAGTGGAATCGGACCTGATACACTTGCACCTGAACGCTTTGCAGTTTCCACAATTTTCTCAGCAGACTGATCTAAAATTCTGTGATCATACGCTTTCAAACGGATACGAATTTTTTGTTTTGCCATTATTTTTCCTCCTTTTCGCCTATTTACTAGACATTCTCAACGAAAATTTTCCAACATCCCGCCATGGCAAAGCGGCCGGGTGTGTCGGTAACCTCTCGCATCATAGCAGTCAAAGACCAACATTCAACATTATACATATAGAAAAAGGTTATTGCAAGTGTTTTGCTAAACTCTTTTTTCATGCTTACTTATTGTATACCGAATTTTATTTACTTTCAATAGCAAAAGGAATAGTCCGAACATTAAGTTCTTACTCCCTATAACACCATAACAGCAATCCAACCGAAGACCATTAGCGGAATGTTGTAATGTACAAACGTCGGTACACATGTATCCCAAATATGATTGTGTTGACCATCTGCGTTGAGACCCGCTGTTGGACCAAGTGTACTATCTGATGCTGGTGATCCTGCATCTCCAAGTGCACCAGCCGTTCCTATTAATGCAATGATTGCTAGTGTACTAAAACCAAACTCCATAGCTAAAGGAACGAAAATAGCAGCGATTATTGGAATCGTTGCAAATGAAGAACCAATACCAATTGTAATTAGTAATCCTATTACAAGCATAAGCATTGCCGCTAGTGCTTTGTTTTCACCTAATACTGATGAAACACTTCCTACAAGTGAGCCTATTTCTCCAGTCTCTTGAATAACGGAAGCAAAGCCATTTGCAGTAATCATTACAAATCCTATAAAGGCCATCATACGCATGCCTTCTGTCAATACTTCGTCCGCTTCACGCCACTTCATTGTTCCAGATACATAAAGTACCAAGATTCCCGCTAGCGCTCCAATAATCATTGATTCTGTTTGAATTTGAGCGTATAAGGCTGCCAACAGAGCTACGATGGTTACTAACACATCTTTTTTTGAAGCCGTTTTTCTTTGAGTTTCTTCTATACTACTAACTTTATTGTGATAATCACGTGGATTTCTGTAGGAAACGAAAACTGCGATTACCAAACCGACTAGCAGTCCTGCGACTGGAATGACCATCGCTTTTGGAATATCCTCAATATTTATCGCTAAACCTGCGAGTTCCATTTGCACACCAATAATTTCATGAAAAATCAATCCAAATCCATATGGTAGTAAAATATATGGAGCCGTTAAACCAAATGTCAACACCGCTGCAATTAACCTGCGATCGATTTTCAATTCATTCAAAATGTGAAGAATCGGCGGAATGAGTAGCGGTATAAACGCTATATGAATTGGAATAAGATTTTGCGAGAAGATTGCCATCGCAAGAAGTGTAAAGACGATTAATGCTTTCGCTAAATTTCCTCTCGTGGCTTCTCCATCCTTATTAACAATCTTCAAAATGCCTGTTACTAGAAGCTGTGGAATTCCGGTTCTAGAAATTGCCACCGCGAATCCTCCAAGCATGGCGTAGCTAAGTGCGATTGTAGCTCCAGCGCCAAGGCCATCTGTAAATGAAGTGAGCGTCTCCATAAATGATAAGCCACCACTCAATCCACCTGCCAGTGCTCCAATCAATAATGCAAAGACCACATTGACCCGAACTAGGCTCAAGACTAACATGATCAAAACGGCAATAATTACTGCATTCATACATTTAATCCCCTTTAGTTTGCTAACGCGCTAAAGCGCACTTCTTAAATTAACAAAACTATATTTGGATGTCAACATGAAATAATTGGTTTACTAGGCTAGTAGAGTTCGGTCCTTGGTTGATTTTCTGACATTGTAAATTTGCCGATATCGTTTATCTGGCATTGTGGATATGAAAATCAAACAATCTCTCTCTCTCACTTCGTGTTTTGTGGGAGAAAATGGGCGAACGGGAATAAACTCGTGTTGAACAGGATTAAAGCGACCGCGAACGGGATTAAACTATGTGTGAACAGGATTAAGCACTAATCAAACAGGATTAAATCAAAATGAACGGGATTAAACATAGCTACCCGTTACCTCCTACTAGCAGAATCACAAAAGTTTATACATTCTTAACGAAAACAAAAAACCTCCGCATTTAAGCGAAGGTTTAACTGGTTAAAAAGAATTTGCTTTACCTAAATTCATCGAAATTTTTCTACATGCTTCCAACTTGCCGATATCAAAGTTACCGCCACTAACGATAATGCCGGTTTTCTCGGAGTTAAATGGCAAGTGATTATAAAGAACGGCTGCAACAGCTGCTGCTCCCGCTCCTTCCACAAGCATTTTTTCACGCTCCAGCATAAAGAGAATAGATGAAGCAATTTCCTGTTCACTAACTGTGATGACGTCGTCCACATAAGACTGGATGATTTTTGTTGTCAATTTGCCAGGATCTTTCACATTAATCCCTTCTGCCATTGTAGGCGAGAACGGGATGGGTGAATTAGTTGTTCCATGAAAAATTGAGGAGATTGCGGATGCACTTTGAGCCTGCACGCCGATGACTCGGACGGACGGGTAAATCAATTTAACCGCAATCGCTGTTCCTGCGAGCAATCCTCCGCCCCCAGCTGGAACAACGATGGTATCTAAGTCTGGACATTGCTGCAGCATTTCCATTGCAACCGTTGCTTGACCTTCAATGATAGCCAAATCATCGAAGGGATGGACGAATGCAGCTCCGGTTAAGAGTTGCTCTTTTTTGGACGCTGCGTATGCTTCTTCAAAGTTCTTTCCAATCAATCTGACATCCGCTCCATATTGCCTAGTTGCCAACACTTTCGCTTCTGGTGTAGTTTCCGGCATAAAGATCGTTACTTGCAGTCCTTTTTCTCTACCCGCAAGAGCCACGCCCTGTGCATGGTTTCCTGCCGAAGCAGCAATAATCCCTTTTGCACATTCTTCATCAGATAATTGACTGATTTTATTGAACGCTCCCCGAACTTTGAAAGACCCTGTTTTCTGCAGATTTTCAAGTTTTAAAAATACTTCACTGCCCGTAATTCTGTTCAATGTGCTCGATTGTTTACACGGAGTACGGTGAACAATTGGTGCTAACTTTTCAAATGCGCTGTATAAACCTGCTGTGCTATATGAATTCCCAACAAAACCATCTCCTCTATTAGTTATAATTACGCCTGCTGCATTCTTTCTTCATATGCCGTGATTTGAGACTCGTGTTGGAATGTTAGCTCTATCTCATCCCATCCTTTTAGAAGCATTTCTTTCCAATAAGGATCAATTTCAAACTCTAAACGAGTTCCATCCTGCCCTAAAACAGTTTGCTGTTCCAAATTTACCTCTAGTTTATACTCTTCGTGCTTTCCTTTTTTAATGAGTTCTTCCACTTCATGACTCAACAGACGAATCGGTAGAATGCCGTTTTTCACACAGTTATTATAAAAAATATCAGCAAAGCTCGGTGCAATGACCACATTAAAACCGTAATCTTGAATGGCCCATGGTGCATGTTCACGAGAAGAGCCGCAACCGAAATTTTCTTGTGCGACTAAAATTTCAGAACCGTTAAAGCGCTGATCATTGAGAACGAAATCTTCTACAGTTGTTCCATCTGGATTGAAGCGCCAATGATGAAATAAGTATTTACCAAAACCCGTGCGCTCAATACGTTTTAAAAATTCTTTTGAAATAATTTGGTCAGTATCTACGTTCTTCCGGTCAAGTGGCGTCATCACACTTGAAATTTTATTGATTGGCTTCATCTGTAGACCTCCTTCAGGTAATCAAATTCAGGACGATGACACTGGTTCATGCATATACTTCCGGACATCCGTGAAGTGACCTTCTATAGCAGCAGCTGCAGCCATGACTGGACTGACCAGATGTGTCATTGATCCCGCTCCTTGACGCCCTTCAAAGTTTCGATTAGAAGTTGAAGCGCAGCGTTCCCCTGCAGGAACCGCATCTTCATTCATAGCTAGACACATACTACAGCCGGTCTCACGCCATTCAAATCCAGCATCTAGGAATATTTTATCCAAACCTTCCTCTTCCGCTAGTCTTTTTACAGATGCGGACCCAGGTACAACGATTGCTGTGACAGATGGATGCACTTTTTTACCCTCCACCACCGCGCTAGCCGCCCGCAAATCCCCTAAGCGAGCATTTGTGCACGAACCAATGAACACGTGCTGGATGTCTATAGCTGACAATGGTGTACCTTCTTCTAGATTCATATAAGCTAGTGCCTGCTGCAATGCTTCACGATCTGCTTGTTTTTCAAAACTAGATGCAAATGGTACATGACCTTCGATACCAGCTCCCATGGAAGGATTTGTTCCCCAAGTGACAAACGGAGAGATTTCATCTGCATGTATCGAGATAGAGACGTCATACTCCGCTTCCTGGTCCGTCGCAAGCGATAACCATTGCGCTGCTACTTTATCAAAAGCGTCTCCCTTTGGAACATGTCTACGGCCTCTCAAGTATTCAACCGTCTTGTCATCAGGGCTAATCAACCCTGCACGAGCTCCCGCTTCAATGGTCATATTGCAAATTGTCATACGTTGTTCCATCGTAAAATTACGGATTACTTCTCCCGTGTACTCTACAATATGACCCGTTCCCATATCAATTCCAAACTTCGCGATAATCGCTAGAATGACATCTTTTGCCGTAACGCCGAATCCAAGTTCCCCATCGATACGAATTTCCATTGTCTTCGGTTTTGATTGCCAAAGGGTTTGAGTCGACAGTACATGCTCCACTTCACTCGTCCCGATGCCGAACGCCAAAGCACCGAATGCTCCATGTGTTGATGTATGACTGTCACCACAGACGATGGTCTTGCCTGGCTGTGTTAATCCTAACTCTGGTCCAATGACGTGTACAATCCCTTGGTCAGGATGATTCATCCCTGCAAGCGGTACGCCGAACTCATCACAATTATCCTGCAACGTTTTAATTTGCTTGCGAGAAATTGGATCTTTAATGGTATCACGGTTTCTCGTAGGTACATTATGGTCCATCGTGGCAAAGCATAAATCCGGACGACGAACTTTCCGCCCATTAAGCCTTAAGCCTTCAAATGCTTGAGGGGAAGTGACTTCGTGTAATAAATGAAGATCTATATAAAGGAGGTCTGGCTTACCTTGTTCTTCGTAAACAATATGTTGTTCCCAAATTTTCTCAATAATCGTTTTCGGCATTCGAAGCGCTCCTTCCCATTAAATATAAGAGAACATGATGTGTTCAGATACAAATTCTCTTTCAAGCTCTTCAATGACTTTTGTAACGAATGTATCAGTCGAGACGACGCGTTTACCGTCCTTGAACAGGTCAACCGTACAATAACCGTCTTCCAATACGCCCATCACTGCTTCTTCCATAGCCGACGCTTCTGAATGAAGGTTGAAAGAATGTCTTAGCATCATGGCAGCTGATAAAATGGCTGCAGATGGGTTTGCTATGTTTTGCCCTGTGATGTCTGGCGCAGAGCCATGTACTGGTTCGTAGAGACCGAATCCATCAGCACGAAGACTAGCAGAAGGTAGCATTCCAAGAGATCCAGTGATTACCGATGCTTCATCACTTAAAATATCACCAAACATATTTTCAGTGACCATAACATCAAACCCTCTAGGATTGGTGATCAATTTCATGGCTGCCGAATCAACTAGCATATGCTCCACTTCGATATCAGGATAAGCATTCTTGCGTTCTTCGACAACTTCACGCCATAGTTTACTCGTTTCCAACACATTGGCTTTATCAACTGAAGTAAGCTTCCCTCTTCGCGTGCGCGCGATTTCAAAAGCATGATTGACAATGCGCTCGATTTCTTTTCTGGTATAAACCAGTGTATCGACTGCCGATTTTTCGTTTCTACGTTTTGGTTCTCCGAAATATAAACCACCAGTCAATTCACGAACAATAACCATATCGACTTCTTTGGCCACTTCTTCTTTCAATGGTGACGAATCTAAAAGTGAAGGAATCGCTTTTACAGGTCGGATATTTGCGAATAAATCAAAATGCTTTCGGATACTCAATAAGCCTTTCTCTGGTCGCAAATGAGAGGGGTGTTGATCCCATTTAGAACCTCCGACTGCACCAAGGAGGATTGCGTCACTAGCTTCACAAACCTCAATCGTTTCCTGAGGCAGCGGATTTTCATATTGATCAACCGCTATACCGCCAATTGCAGCATATCTTAAATGAAAAGTATGTCCATAGCGCATTGCAATGGATTTCAGCACCTTGACTGCTGCTTCTGTAACTTCTGGTCCGATTCCGTCTCCGGGCAATACTGCTATTGTCTTTTCCATTAGAAATTCCTCCTTTTCCTATTCACTTATCTTTTATCCTGCTTCTACTTCTACTTTTTGATTCGATTTTACAAGTTGACGATTCACTGCGTTTAAATAAGCTTTTGCTGATGCTTCCAAGACGTCCTGTGCAACATCACGTCCCGTAACCGTATCCCCGTTATAACTTAGGTTAATGACCGCTTCGCCCAATGCGTCGCGTCCCTTCCCAATGGAGGTTACACGGTAATCCAATATATGGACTTTACCAGCGACAATACGTTCTAACGTGTTAAATATGGCTTCAACAGCCCCTGCTCCAGCAGCTGATTGACTAATTAGTTCACCATTCGGTTGGCGGGCTGATACAGTAGCAATTGGAATACTATCTGTACCGTACTGTACTTGCACACTGTCTAATTCATAGACAGGTATATGTTTTTCGTTAATTTGCTGATCTGTTAGTAATACAAATAGGTCTGCTTCCAGAATTTCTTTTTTGCTATCTGCTAGCTTTTTAAACTCCGCAAATGCTTTATTTAACTTCTCATCGTTCAACTCAAAGCCCATCTTAATAGCACGGTCTTTAAAAGCATGTCTGCCAGAGTGTTTTCCTAGAACGAGTTCAGTGCTTGCGTCTCCAATCAATTCTGGAGTAATAATCTCATAAGTTAATGGGTTTTTCAGCATACCATCTTGGTGAATACCCGCTTCGTGAGCAAAGGCATTCTTCCCAACAATCGCTTTGTTAGGCTGAATCAAGCTACCCGTCAACTGACTAACCAGTTGACTAGTTCGCTTAATTTCTTTCAAATTGACACCCGTGTTAACACCATATATTTGTTTTCGGATGTGCAAGGCAACTGCAATTTCTTCTAAAGCAACATTCCCTGCACGTTCTCCGATTCCATTAATAGTACCTTCAACTTGATCTGCACCATTTTCAATAGCTGCAAGCGTATTTGCTGTCGCCATACCTAAATCATCGTGGCAATGTGCAGAAAGTTTCACTTTTTCGATACCAGTTACATTTTCTTTCATATATCTAAATAAGGCTCCGTATTCGCTTGGGGTTGCATACCCCACCGTATCTGGAAGATTAATCGTTGTCGCACCTGCTTCGATCACTTTTTTGATAATAAAAGCCAAAAATTCCGGATCAGAGCGAGAAGCATCTTCGGCTGACCATTGAACAAGCGGGAAGAACTTACGTGCGTATTTAACAGACTCAACTGCGATTTCCACTACCTGGTCAGGAGTTTTCATCAACTTATGTTCCATATGAATAGGTGAAGTAGCCAAGAAAATATGAATATGAGGCTGTTCAGCGCCTTTCAATGCTTCCCACGCTCGATCAATATCACTTTTAACTGAGCGGGCAAGCCCTGTAATAATTGAATTCTTTACGATGCCAGCAATTCGTTGTACAGCATCGAAATCACCTGGTGAAGAAGCTGGAAATCCGGACTCGATGATCGTTGCTCCAAAACGTTCAAGCTGCCGGGCGATTTCAATTTTTTCAGCTGTATTTAAATTGATACCTGCTGACTGCTCTCCGTCCCTTAGCGTAGTATCAAAGATGTCAATTACGCGCACTTGCGACCACCTCTTTTTCTTTAACTTTTTTCCCTTCATTTACAAATGGCATCATTGCGCGAAGTTTACGACCTACTACTTCGATTTGATGAGTTTCTTCTGCTTTTTCAATTGCAGTGAATTCCGGACGATTTAATTGGTTTTCAAGCAACCATCCTTTGGCAAACTTCCCTGTTTGGATGTCTGTAAGGATATCCTTCATGCGGGCTTTCGTATCAGCATCCACAACACGCGGGCCTGAAACGAAATCTCCCCATTGTGCTGTATCCGAAATCGAATAACGCATTCCTGACATTCCACCTTCATACATAAGGTCTACAATCAATTTCAATTCATGCATACATTCAAAATAGGCAAGTTCCGGTTGGTATCCAGCTTCTACAAGCGTTTCAAAACCAGCTTTTACAAGAGAAGTTAAGCCACCACATAATACAGCTTGCTCACCGAACAAATCAGTTTCTGTCTCTTCTTTAAACGTTGTTTCTAACACTCCTGCACGTGTACTACCAATCCCTTTTGCGTAAGCAAGTGCGATTTCCTTTGCTTGCCCTGTAACATCCTGATGAATCGCGATTAATGCAGGAACTCCTGCTCCAGCTTCAAATGTACGACGAACTAGATGCCCTGGTCCTTTAGGTGCCACTAAAAACACATCTACATCTTTAGGAGCTACAATCTGATTGAAATGAACATTAAAGCCGTGGGCAAATACTAACGATTTCCCAGCTGTCAATGACGGTTTAATATCATCGTTATAAATTTGTGTTTGACGCTCATCCGGAACTAGCATCATGATGATATCCGACGCCGCTGCCGCTTCTGAAGCTGACGCCACTTGCATGCCATCTTCTTGTGCTTGATCAAATGATTTACCTGCACGTACACCTACGACAACATTAAATCCTGAATCCTTTAAGTTTTGTGCATGCGCATGACCTTGAGATCCGTACCCGATAACTGCAATTTTTTTACCTTTCAATACCTGTTCGTTTACGTCTTGGTTATAATACATTTTTACCATTTTAATTTCCTCCTCGAGTTTGTTGGTTTTTTTTTTATAAAATAGATAATTGGTCTGTATAGGCTTTTTGTGTTTCCCGGACGAATGCTGATACGCCAGTTCTTGTAAGTTCTTTAATACCATATGGCTTCATTAAATCAATGAACGCTTCAATTTTGTTCGGTTCACCTGTTACTTGAAACGTTGTTACATTTTTGCTCATATCAACAACCGTCGCTCGGAATGGCTCAACAATTGTGCGAATTTCATTTCTGACAGACGGTGGAGTGACTACTTTGACTAATGCCAACTCCCTCAAAACAATTGCTTTATCCGTAATGTCATTTACTTTGATCACATCGATTTGTTTCTGTAGCTGTTTTAAAAGCTGCTCTAGTTTTCCTTCGTCTACCACATTTACCACAAATGTCATTTTCGACATTCCAGGCTGTTCGGTGTGCCCAACGGAAATACTTTCGATGTTGAACTGACGTTTCATCATAAGCCCAGTAACGCGGTTAAGCACACCGCTTTGATTAATTACCGTAGTTGTTATAACTCGTTTCATTCACCTTTCACCCCGATCATCTCGTTCAAACCTCTCCCTGGTGCGACCATTGGATAAACGTTTTCCATCTGCACGACCCGACAATCAATTAATACTGGTTCATTTGAATTAAGTGCTTCTGCGAATACAACTTCCGCTTCTTCTAGCGTCTCTACTTTGTATCCTTTAATATCATAAGCTTCCGCCAATTTCACAAAATCTGGCTGCACATGAATTAGAGACTGAGAAAAGCGTCCTTCATAGAAGGTTTCTTGCCATTGCCTTACCATACCAAGGCATTGATTATTTAAAATGACTACTTTAACAGGAAGGCGAAGTTCCTGAAGCAGGGATAATTCCTGCAAGGTCATTTGAAATCCAGCATCTCCTACAATCGCAATAACTTTGGAATTGGGCTTTGCAAGTTGTGCCCCAATTGCTGCAGGGAATCCAAAGCCCATCGTCCCGAGCCCCCCTGAAGTTACCCAGTTATCCGGATGATTGAATGCGTAATATTGCGCTGCCCACATTTGATGCTGTCCAACATCAGTTGTGACAACTGCATCTCCTCCTGTTATGCGATGTATCAATTGAATCGCTTGCTGTGGAAGAATTCCCTGTTGTTTTTCTGCGTTATACTGCAGAGGATAGTCTATCTGGTTTTGCGACAAACAGTCTAACCACTCTGTTGTATCCGGTGCTTCGAATGATTGTTTCAACAGCTCTAGCAGTGCTTGTTTCGCATCAGCTACTATCGGAATTGCTGTCGGAACATTCTTACCAATTTCAGCTGGATCAATATCGATGTGGATTACTTTCGCATTAGGTGCAAAATGTGCGAGATTTCCTGTTAACCGATCATCGAACCGTGCACCAATATTCAGTAGGACATCGCATTCACAAATGGCTGTATTTGCTGTATACGTTCCATGCATTCCAGCCATTCCAAGAAATAACTTATGATTTCCGGCTATGCTACCAAGTCCAAGCAACGTATTTGTAACTGGAATTTGATTACGTTCCACAAATTCCTTTAGCTCCTTAGTCGCTTTGGCGGTTAAGACACCCGCACCCGCTAAGATTAGCGGTTTCTTCGCCTGAGACAGTGTCTGTGCTGCCTTTTGGATTTGAAGATAGTTAGGACTAGTCGTTGGTTGGTAGCCTGGTAAGTACACGTCCTCATCTTTTGCGTTAGTCGCTACAAACAGGTTCGTTGAAATATCTTTTGGTATATCCACAACGACAGGTCCTGGTCGACCAGTAGAAGCAATATAAAATGCCTCTTTGATAATTCGAGGCAAATCTTTCACGTTCTTTACTTGGTAACTATGTTTTGTAATTGGTTGTGTGATTCCTAAGATATCGGCTTCTTGAAAAGCATCTGTCCCAATTACTCCACTTGCTACCTGCCCTGTAAATACCACCAGTGCAATTGAATCGAGCATAGCGTCTGCAATTCCAGTCACCAGGTTCGTTGCTCCCGGTCCTGATGTAGCGATGACGACTCCCGTTTTTCCTGATACACGGGCATACCCTTCAGCTGCGTGTATTGCACCTTGTTCATGACGGGCAAGCACATGACGGATTGGATTTTGATGCAATGCATCATAAATCGGTAGCACCGCACCACCTGGATAACCGAAAATAACGTCTACACCTTGGTCTTTTAAAGATTGAATCAGTACATCTGCACCCCTACCCGGTAGTTTCTGAATCGCTTTTTCTACAAATTTAGAACTTGCTTCCAAACCTTCCGCCTCCTTCTTTCTTATGCCTCGGTGGAATAAAAAATAAAAAAGCTTTTCCATCCCTACACAAAGAAACATATTCTTTGTATAGGGATGAAAAAGCTTCATGGTACCACCCTATTTCACTGCGTAAACGCAGCCTCATGGACAAGCGCGATGCTTAGTCCGTTGATAACGATAACCTTGATTGGAACGGTTACCGGGAATGCCTAATCGGTATGAACCTTTCAGCACTCCACTCGGAGGGGATGTCGTAAATGGGTGTATTACCGACTTGCACCACCGTCGGCTCTCTGAGAATACAATTTCCGTTACTTTAACCTCGTCATTGAATTGTCTTTATATGATTGTTTATTAATATCCAGTTGAGAAAATCAATTGGTTAGCATTTCCGTTTTTATTGTATGAATAAAATCCTTCGAACATTCCACTCAAGAATAAAAAATCAATCCGTTGGTGAACTTTTAAATTTACATATTGACCAGTTAATTTGCATTTGGTATTTGTAAATTGTTGCTATCGTAACGTCTATTTTAAAGGGTGTCAATCAATATATTTTAAATAATTTGTTAATTATGAATATTCATTAAAATTGTAACCGTTTTCATTGTTAATCTAATAATGTTTTTATAATTTTAAAAAAGTTTTAGACATTTTAGGATTACAGGTTAAAAAAGTGAGTATTGAGTAAATACAAAAAAAAAGCAGATGACATATCTGCTCTAAAAAAACTTATTATGTAGGAACAATTTCTAAGTATTTTAATTCAGCAGATCATTACATGCGTGTGATTTGTTGAATTGCTATGTTTATTCCTGTTCATTTTAATTTATTCCCGTTGGTGAGGTATTTATTCCCATTCGAATACTGTTTATTCCCGTTCAAATCGATTTATTCCCTTTGGCAATCACTTTATTCCCGCTCGCCCAATTTCTCCCACAAAAATACCCCGATTGACTATATTGATTTGATTTTCGCTGAGCTGCTGTATTGTGAAGTGTTAGTTGCTTTATGTATGCCATTTAAGTTTTATTTGTGATTTATTTCAGTTGGCGAGGTGTATATTCCGCAGTATTCAGACATCTCTCCGTCAAATTTTAGACAAAAAAAGATCTTACCAGCGTCCCGGCAAGATCTTCTTTAAGTTATTAATTATTTAGTGATAGTCGCAACTACACCAGCACCAACAGTACGTCCACCCTCACGGATAGAGAACTTTGTACCTTCTTCAAGCGCGATTGGAGCGATAAGAGCAACAGTCATTTCGATGTTGTCTCCAGGCATAACCATTTCAACGCCTTCAGGAAGATTACAAACACCAGTCACGTCAGTTGTACGGAAGTAGAACTGTGGACGGTAGTTAGTGAAGAATGGAGTATGACGTCCACCCTCTTCTTTTGAAAGAACATAAACTTCAGCTTTAAATTCAGTATGTGGAGTAATTGAACCCGGCTTAGCCAGAACTTGTCCACGTTGGATATCATCACGAGATACTCCACGAAGAAGAGCACCGATGTTGTCACCAGCTTCTGCATAGTCAAGAAGTTTACGGAACATTTCAACGCCAGTTACGATTGTTGATTTCGGTTCTTCAGTGATACCGATGATGTCAACAGGATCTCCAACTTTAATACGTCCACGATCTACACGACCAGTAGCAACAGTACCACGACCTGTGATTGAGAATACATCCTCAACAGGCATCATGAATGGCTTGTCAGTTTGACGTTCAGGCATTGGGATATAAGCGTCAACAGCGTCCATTAATTCAACGATTTTTTCTTCCCATTCTGCTTCGCCTTCAAGAGCTTTAAGAGCAGAACCTTTAATTACTGGAATGTCGTCGCCAGGGAAATCATAATCAGAAAGAAGATCACGAACTTCCATTTCTACTAATTCAAGTAATTCTTCGTCATCTACCATGTCACATTTGTTCATGAATACTACTAAGAATGGAACACCAACTTGACGTGAAAGAAGGATGTGCTCACGTGTTTGTGGCATTGGGCCGTCAGCAGCAGATACTACTAAAATTCCGCCATCCATTTGTGCAGCACCAGTGATCATGTTTTTAACATAATCGGCATGTCCTGGGCAGTCAACGTGTGCATAGTGACGAGTTGCAGTTTCATACTCAACGTGAGAAGTGTTGATTGTGATTCCGCGCTCTTTTTCTTCAGGAGCGTTATCAATTTGTGCATAGCTCATTGCAGTACCACCAGAACGTTTAGCAAGAACTGTTGCGATTGCTGCAGTTAAAGTTGTTTTACCATGGTCAACGTGACCAATTGTACCAATGTTTACGTGTGTTTTAGAACGATCAAATTTAGCTTTACCCATTAGAGAAGTCCTCCTCAAAATTTATATGATTAGTTTTTAATAGTAGTGTTGAAGGACTAGTACCCTCAACACTCAACGCTTTCGTAATAACTATACTTATTTAAAAAGTTAACATGCAATTATTAACCTTTATTTTTTTTAATAATTTCTTCACCAATTGATTTTGGTACTTCTTCATAGTGATCGAAGTGCATTGAGAATACACCACGGCCTTGCGTGTTAGAACGCAATGAAGTTGCGTAACCAAACATTTGAGAAAGTGGAACCATTGAACGTACTACTTGCGCGTTTCCACGAGCGTCCATACCTTCAACGCGTCCTCGACGAGATGTAATGTCACCCATAATATCACCAAGGTATTCCTCAGGGATAACTACTTCAACACGCATAAGCGGCTCAAGAAGTACTGGTTTACATTTTGATACTGCGTTTTTAAGAGCCATAGAAGCAGCAATTTTAAACGCCATCTCATTTGAGTCAACATCATGGTAAGAACCGTCAAATAGACGAGCCTTGATGTCAATAAGTGGATATCCTGCGATTACACCATTTTTGATTGAGTCACGAAGACCTGCTTCAACAGCTGGGATATATTCACGTGGAACACTACCACCGACGATTCCGTTTTCGAATTCAAAGCCTTTTCCTTCTTCGTTTGGAGAGAATTCAATCCAAACGTGTCCGAATTGACCACGTCCACCAGATTGGCGAACGAACTTACCTTCAACTGAAGCTGATCCACGGAATGTTTCGCGGTAAGAAACCTGTGGCGCGCCCACGTTAGCTTCTACTTTGAATTCACGACGCATACGATCAACAATAATATCTAAGTGAAGTTCACCCATACCAGCAATGATAACTTGACCAGTTTCTACGTCAGTGTGAGCACGGAAAGTAGGATCTTCCTCTTGAAGCTTTTGTAAAGCTTGACCCATTTTATCTTGGTCAGCTTTTGACTTCGGCTCTACAGATAACGAGATAACTGGTTCAGGGAATACCATAGACTCAAGTATGATTTGTTGTTTTTCATCACACAAGGTGTCTCCAGTTGTTGTGTCTTTAAGACCAACAGCTGCAGCGATATCACCACAATAAACTTCTGCAATTTCCTCACGAGAGTTTGCGTGCATTTGTAGGATACGACCTACACGTTCACGTTTACCTTTTGTAGAGTTTTGCACATATGAACCAGAAGAAAGAGAACCAGAGTATACGCGGAAGAATGTTAACTTACCAACGTAAGGGTCCGTCATAACTTTAAATGCTAATGCAGAGAAAGGCTCAGAATCATGCGGTTTACGCAATTCTTCTTCTTCAGAATCCGGAAGTGTACCCATCATTGGCGGTACATCTGTCGGTGCTGGAAGATAGTCGATTACTGCGTCAAGCATCATTTGAACACCTTTGTTTTTGAAAGCAGTACCAAGAACAACCGGGAAGAATTCTACACTAAGCGTACCTTTACGGATAGCAAGTTTTAATTCTTCTTTTGTGATTTCTTCAGCATTAAGGTATTTCTCCATTAGTGCTTCATCAAGTTCTGCAACACCTTCAATTAACTTCTCGCGCCATTCGTTTGCAAGTTCCATATGTGATTCAGGAATTTCTCTAACTTGGATGTCAGTTCCTTCATCGTTACCAAAGAAAATTGCATTCATTTCGACTAAGTCGATAATCGCTTCGAAGTCATCTTCAGCGCCAATTGGCAACTGAATCGGATGTGCATTTGCTGCTAAACGATCATGAAGTGTTCCTACAGAATATAGGAAGTCAGCTCCGATTTTATCCATTTTGTTTACGAAAACAATACGTGGTACGCCGTAAGTTGTAGCTTGACGCCATACTGTTTCAGTTTGAGGTTCAACACCAGACTGAGCATCAAGAACCGCTACAGCACCATCAAGTACACGAAGTGAACGTTCAACTTCAACAGTGAAGTCTACGTGCCCCGGAGTATCGATAATGTTTACGCGGTGACCTTTCCAAGCAGCTGTTGTTGCAGCAGAAGTGATCGTGATTCCACGTTCTTGCTCTTGCTCCATCCAGTCCATTTGTGAAGCACCTTCGTGCGTTTCACCAATTTTGTGGATACGACCTGTGTAATAAAGAATACGCTCTGTAGTTGTTGTTTTACCAGCATCGATATGAGCCATGATTCCAATATTACGTGTATTCTCTAAGGAGAATTCTCTAGCCATATTTGTATTTCTCCTTCCAAAGTCAATTTAAAATGATTAGTGGATGAAAAATCCTACCAGCGGTAATGAGCAAATGCTTTATTTGCTTCCGCCATTTTGTGCATTTCTTCACGTTTCTTCACTGAAGCACCTGTGTTGTTAGAAGCGTCAAGAATTTCATTAGCTAAACGCTCTTCCATTGTTTTCTCTCCACGAAGACGAGAATAGTTTACTAAGTAGCGAAGACCTAATGTAGAACGACGGTCTGGACGAACTTCTATTGGCACCTGATAGTTAGTTCCACCTACACGGCGAGCTTTAACTTCAAGTAATGGCATGATGTTTGCTAATGCAGCATCAAAGACTTCCAATGCATCTTTACCTGAACGTTCTGAAACAAGTTCAAACGCTCCATAAAGAATTTTTTGAGAAGTACCTCTCTTACCATCGACCATAATTTTGTTGATTAAGCGAGTAACTAATTTTGATTTATAAATTGGATCTGGTAACACATCACGTTTGGTAACAGGACCTTTACGAGGCATGTGTTTTCCTCCTTTCGAGTAAAACTGTATTTTATTTTTTAATATTTATTAGCTTTTTTTAACTTTAGGGCGTTTAGTACCATATTTCGAACGGCTTTGCATACGCTTAGCTACACCAGCAGTATCAAGAGCACCGCGGACGATATGATAACGTACACCTGGTAAATCTTTTACTTTTCCTCCGCGAAGTAGAACAACACTATGTTCTTGAAGGTTGTGACCTTCACCCGGAATGTACGCGTTAACCTCAAGTAGGTTAGTTAAACGTACACGCGCATATTTACGAAGCGCTGAGTTTGGTTTTTTTGGTGTCATTGTACCAACACGAGTACACACCCCACGTTTTTGTGGTGAGTTAACGTTAGTTAACGTTTTTTTAGAACTATTATACCCTTTGTTCAAAGCTGGAGAACCAGATTTGACAGTTTTGGGCTTACGAGGCTTACGTACTAATTGGTTAATTGTAGGCATCGATTATTCCTCCCTTCATCTTATCCTTGTAATACCACACATCCAGGTGGTTCATTTTTGGGTAAAAAACAAAGTTCCTGTGTTTATATACACAAAAACTGTTACATAGTAATTGCAACAACTGACGCACCCACTTGGAGTCCGCAGGCTTTACCGAGTTCTATTTTAGACTCTACATAATCAATCTTCACACCATTTTCTTTCGCTGCTAGAAGAGCTGGTTGGGTGATTCGATTGTCTGCATCACGAGCCACGAGAATTTCTAGTACATGGCCACCATGAATTGCTTTTACTGTTTGCTTAGTACCTATGACGGTTTTCTTCGCCTGATTTACTTTTTCATAAGACATTTACCATATCCTCCAAAGACCCAGACCTTCAACTATCAACCTTGAATATGTTAACATTCAAATGTTTTTCTGTCAACCCTCTTACAGAAAAAATACCGGTGGGCGTGGAATTACAATCCCACCGGAATGATTTGAATTTATTCAGCGTTAACTGTTATTTTAGAATCATTTTTCTTTTGATCAACAATCTTAATCTGACGGTAACGTTGCATACCGGTACCAGCTGGAACTAGTTTACCAATAATTACGTTTTCTTTCAAGCCCAGTAGTTCATCACGTTTCCCTTTAATTGCCGCGTCTGTTAAAACACGCGTAGTTTCTTGGAATGATGCTGCTGATAAGAAAGATTCTGTTTCAAGAGATGCTTTCGTTATACCAAGAATGACAGGACGACATGTAGCAGGGATTTTCCCACTTAACACAGCTTCCTTATTCGCTTCTGCAAATTGGTGAATATCGAGTAATGAACCAGGTAATAGCTCAGTTTCACCCGCCTCGATAACACGCACTTTACGAAGCATTTGGCGAACCATTACTTCGATATGTTTGTCACCGATCTCAACACCCTGCATACGATATACTTTTTGAACTTCTTTCAATAAGTATACTTGTACAGTTAATACATCTTTGACTTTCAACAATTCTTTCGGATCAATTGAACCTTCTGTTAATACTTCACCACGTTTAATTGGGTCATTTAGTTCAACTTTCAAACGACCATTATACGGAGCAAGGTATTTACGCGTTTCAACATCACCTTGAACTGTAATTTCTTTTTGACCTTCACGAATTTCTTCAATTGCAGAGATAACTCCTGTAATTTCTGAAATAACCGCTTGACCTTTAGGATTACGAGATTCGAAAATCTCTTGGATACGTGGAAGACCTTGTGTAATATCATCCCCGGCTACCCCACCTGTATGGAAAGTACGCATCGTTAACTGAGTACCTGGCTCACCGATCGATTGGGCAGCAATTATACCAACTGCTTCTCCAACTTCAACATTTTCACCAGTCGCTAAGTTTGTACCATAACATTTTTTACATACGCCGTGTTTCGTGTTACATGTGAATGCAGAACGAATTGTAAGCTCTGTGAATCCAACATCTAAAATAACGCGAGCTACGTCTTCTGTAATTAAACCATCTTTTTCTAAAATAACTTTTTTCGTTACTGGATGGTAAATTGTTTTGCGAGTATGACGACCAGCAATACGCTCGTCAAATCCTTCAATAACTTCTGTGCCATCCATTAATGCGCCAATCAATAAGCCACGGTCCGTTCCGCATTCATCTTCACGAACAATAACATCTTGAGCAACGTCAACTAATCGACGTGTTAAGTAACCTGAGTCAGCTGTTTTAAGTGCTGTATCCGCAAGACCTTTACGAGCACCATGAGTAGAGATGAAGTATTCAAGAACTGTTAAACCTTCACGGAATGATGATTTAATTGGAAGCTCGATAATACGACCGGCCGGATTGGCCATCAAACCACGCATACCTGCAAGTTGAGTAAAGTTAGATGCGTTACCACGCGCTCCAGAGTCACTCATCATGAAGATTGGGTTTAAATTATCTAGAGATTTCATTAGTTTTGCCTGAATAACGTCCTTCGCAGCACTCCAGTAAGAAATAACACGATCATAGCGCTCTTCTTCTGTAATTAAACCACGACGGAATTGCTTAAGTACTTTATCAACTTTATCTTGAGCCTCTTCCAAAACTTCACCTTTATCTGGAAGTACCACGATATCAGAGATACCAATTGTAATACCAGCTCTAGTAGAGTATTTGAAACCTAGATTTTTCATGCGATCAAGCATTTTCGACGTTTCAGTAATATGGAAACGTTTAAACACTTCAGCGATGATATTTCCAAGAATCGGCTTTTTGAACGGTGATACAAGTTCCATGCCAGCAATATGTTCTCGTACATTTGTCGTTGTTGGAACAAAATATTTAGACGGTGTTTCAACTTGAAGGTTGAAGTCCGTTGGTTCGTTAATATACGGGAATGATTCAGGTAAAATCTCATTGAAAATAACTTTTCCGACTGTAGTCAATAACAACATCTTGTTTTGTTCTGCAGTGAATGTTTGGTTGTTCAATGAACCTGCTAAAATCCCAATACGTGTATGCAAATGCGCATTACCGTTTTGATAAGCAATCAACACTTCATTTGGACCGTAGAATGATGAACCTTCTCCTGTTGCACCTTTACGCTCAAGCGTTAAGTAATAGTTACCTAAAACCATATCTTGAGATGGTGTAACAACTGGCTTACCATCTTTCGGGTTTAAAATGTTTTGTGCAGCTAGCATAAGTAAACGAGCTTCAGCTTGCGCTTCTGCTGATAAAGGTACGTGAACAGCCATTTGGTCACCATCGAAGTCAGCGTTATAAGCTGTACATACAAGAGGGTGAAGACGAATCGCACGACCTTCTACTAATGTAGGTTCGAATGCTTGAATACCTAGTCTATGAAGCGTCGGTGCGCGGTTTAATAAAACCGGATGCTCCTTAATGACGTCTTCTAATACATCCCAAACTTCCGAATGCATACGCTCAATTTTACGTTTCGCGCTCTTAATGTTGTGAGCTAAGCCACGTTCAACAAGTTCCTTCATAACAAATGGTTTGAATAATTCAATTGCCATTTCTTTTGGAAGTCCACATTGATACATTTTTAAGTTTGGACCTACAACGATAACCGAACGACCAGAGTAGTCAACACGTTTACCAAGTAAGTTTTGACGGAAACGACCTTGTTTCCCTTTTAACATATGTGACAGTGATTTCAATGGACGATTACCTGGTCCTGTAACTGGGCGACCACGACGACCATTATCAATCAAAGCATCAACAGCTTCTTGTAACATACGTTTTTCGTTTTGAACGATGATACTTGGAGCACCAAGGTCAAGTAAACGTTTTAAACGGTTATTACGGTTGATAACACGACGATACAAATCATTTAAATCTGAAGTAGCAAAACGGCCACCATCTAATTGAACCATTGGGCGTATTTCTGGAGGTATTACTGGAAGGACGTCTAAAACCATCCAATCAGGTTTATTACCAGAGTTACGGAATGACTCAACTACTTCTAAACGCTTAATCGCACGAGTACGTCGTTGACCAGCTGCAGTTTTAAGTTCTTCCTTCAGCACTTCTGTTTCTTTTTCAAGATCAAGATCTTGAAGAAGACGTTTAATTGCTTCAGCACCCATTGCTGCATAAAATTTCTTGCCATATTTTTCACGATAAGCACGATATTCTTTTTCAGACAAAAGCTGCTTACGCTCAAGTGGCGTATTTGCAGGATCTACTACTACATAAGATGCAAAGTAAATCACTTCTTCTAAAGAACGCGGAGACATATCTAAAATTAGTCCCATTCGACTTGGAATACCTTTGAAATACCAAATATGTGTTACAGGAGCCGCTAATTCAATGTGACCCATGCGTTCACGACGAACTTTTGAACGTGTAACTTCTACGCCACAACGATCACAAACAACGCCTTTATAACGAACACGCTTATACTTACCACAATGACATTCCCAGTCCTTTGTTGGACCGAAAATGCGCTCACAGAACAAACCATCTTTTTCAGGTTTAAGTGTACGGTAGTTAATCGTTTCAGGCTTCTTTACTTCACCATAAGACCAAGAACGAATCTTGTCTGGAGATGCTAAACCAATCTTCATGTACTCAAAATTATTAACGTCTATCAAGGAGCCTACCTCCCTTAGTCTGGGTCTTTTAAAGACTTTATCCACTTAGCTCAGGCGGATAACTTTTTAAAAATGGAAATTCGGGCAGGTAAGAAGGCCTGCCCTTATTTCTTTACTTGCATTTATATATACCTTATAGGCAACCTACTCGGCTGAACCTACTGGTGATTTCTCTGTCATTGGTAGAATATTAAGCGCGTCAGCTGGTTGAAGATCGTCTTCTTCATCCAAATCACGCAATTCTATTTCTTCGTCGTCAATTGATAGCATCTTAACGTCCATACCTAAACTTTGAAGTTCTTTAATTAATACTTTGAAAGATTCCGGAACACCTGGTTCTGGTACACTCTCACCTTTAACAATTGCTTCGTATGTTTTCACACGACCCACAACATCATCGGATTTAACTGTCAAGATTTCTTGAAGTGTGTAAGCAGCACCATATGCTTCAAGTGCCCATACTTCCATCTCTCCGAAACGCTGTCCACCAAATTGTGCTTTACCACCAAGTGGTTGTTGCGTAACAAGAGAGTAAGGTCCAGTTGAACGTGCATGTAATTTATCGTCAACCATGTGGGCTAACTTAATCATATACATGATACCTACAGATACACGGTTGTCGAATGGTTCGCCTGAGCGGCCATCATACAATGTAGTTTTACCGTCACGATTCATACCAGCTTCTTCCATCGTACCCCAAACGTCTGCTTCATTGGCACCATCAAATACTGGTGACGCCATATGAATGCCAAGTTTTCTAGAAGCCATACCTAAGTGTAGTTCCAATACTTGACCGATGTTCATACGAGATGGAACCCCAAGAGGGTTAAGCATTACATCTACAGGTGTGCCGTCTGGCATAAATGGCATATCTTCTTCTGGAAGAATACGTGAGATAACACCTTTGTTACCATGACGTCCAGCCATTTTATCCCCTACAGAGATTTTACGTTTTTGAACGATGTATGCACGAACGAGTTGATTCACACCAGGTGGAAGCTCGTCGCCGTCTTCACGATTAAACACTTTAACGTCCAAGATAATTCCGCTTGCACCATGAGGTACACGAAGAGAAGTATCACGAACTTCACGCGCTTTTTCACCAAAGATTGCATGTAACAGTCGCTCTTCAGCCGTTAACTCAGTAACCCCTTTAGGCGTTACTTTACCCACTAAGATATCGCCATCGCGAACTTCAGCACCGATGCGGATGATTCCACGCTCATCTAAGTTACGAAGCGCTTCTTCCCCAACGTTCGGAATGTCACGTGTGATTTCTTCAGGTCCAAGTTTCGTATCACGAGATTCTGATTCATATTCTTCAATATGAACAGATGTGTAAACATCATCTTTTACAAGACGTTCACTCATGATAACTGCATCTTCATAGTTGTAGCCGTCCCACGTCATGAATGCAACAAGTACATTACGTCCAAGTGCCATCTCTCCACGTTCCATTGAAGGACCGTCTGCAAGAATGTCAAGTGGTTTTACGCGTTCTCCCACTTGTACAAGTGGTCGTTGGTTATAGCTAGTCCCTTGATTTGAACGAAGGAATTTTTGTAATTTATATTTTGTTAAATCGCCTTTAACTTCTTTGCCATCGATTTCTTCAATTCGACGAACTCGAATTTCTCTTGCTTCTACATGTTCAACAATCCCAACATACTTAGCAATTACGGCAGCTCCAGAATCACGCGCATTCACATGTTCCATACCTGTTCCTACGAAAGGAGCTTCAGGGTTTAACAATGGAACTGCTTGACGTTGCATGTTCGCACCCATAAGGGCACGGTTGGAGTCATCGTTTTCTAAGAATGGGATACACGCAGTTGCAGCAGAAACTACTTGTTTCGGCGAAACATCCATATAATCGATTAACGTACGTTTGAATACCGTGTTATCTCCACGGAAACGGCCAACAACTTCCTCATCGATAAATTCACCTGTGTCAGATAGACGTGTGTTAGCTTGCGCTACTACATAGTTATCTTCTTCATCAGCTGTTAAATAGTCAATGCGAGTTGTTACAACACCCTTCTCATGATCAACACGACGGTAAGGTGTTTCAATAAATCCGAATTTGTTCACTTTCGCGAAACTTGAAAGTGAGTTAATCAATCCAATGTTTGGACCCTCAGGCGTTTCAATCGGACACATACGGCCATAGTGAGAGTAATGAACGTCACGCACTTCAAAGCCTGCGCGTTCACGCGTTAAACCACCGGGTCCTAGTGCCGATAGACGACGTTTGTGTGTCAATTCAGCAAGCGGATTTGTTTGATCCATGAACTGAGACAACTGAGAGCTACCAAAGAACTCTTTCATTGAAGCAATAACCGGACGGATATTGATCAATTGTTGTGGCACGATTGATTGTGTGTCATTGATAGACATACGCTCACGTACAACACGTTCCATACGAGAAAGACCAATACGGAATTGGTTTTGTAATAACTCACCTACTGAACGTAAACGACGGTTACCAAGATGATCAATGTCATCTGTGAAGCCGACTTTGTAAAGTAGATTAAAGAAGTAACCAACAGAAGAAATAATGTCAGCAGGTGTGATGTTTTTAATAGCATCTTCTATATAAGCATTGCTGATAACATTAATTTCTTGTTGTGATTCATTATTTGGAGCATATATTTTAATTGATTGCAACGTGATGTCGCCATCTAAAACGCCACCGACTTGAGATATTGTACGGAATCCTATTCCATTCTCAAGATGTGGAATTAAACGGTCGAGTAAACGACGATCAATTACTGCACCTTTTTCAGCTAAGATTTCACCAGTTTCAGGATCAACCAGTGTTTCAGCAAGCGTTTGGTTAAGCAAACGATTTTTGATATGCAGTTTTTTGTTCATTTTATAGCGCCCAACATTAGCTAAATCATAGCGTTTTGGGTCGAAGAAACGTGAGTACAACAGACTTTTCGCGCTTTCAACTGTTGGCGGCTCACCCGGACGAAGACGTTCATAAATTTCGAGCAACGCTTTATCCGCGCTCTCTGTATGATCTTTTTCAAGCGTATTTTGAAGGTATTCATTATCACCAATAAGGTCGATAATTTCTTGATCAGTATCAAAACCAAGTGCACGTATAAGAACCGTTACAGGCAATTTACGTGTGCGATCAATACGCACATAGACTACGTCTTTTGCATCAATTTCATATTCTAACCATGCGCCACGGTTTGGAATAACCGTTGCTCCAAAACCTTTTTTACCATTTTTATCTGTCTTATCGTGGAAATAAACACTTGGTGAACGAACTAACTGTGAAACGATTACGCGCTCAGCACCGTTAATAACGAAAGTACCTGTTTCAGTCATAAGCGGGAAATCGCCCATGAAGACATCTTGTTCTTTCACTTCTTCTGATTCTTTATTATGAAGACGTACTTTTACGCGAAGTGGTGCTGCGTAAGTTACATCACGTTCTTTAGACTCATCGACCGGATACTTAGGATCACCTAATGTATAATCAATGAATTCTAGTGAAAGATTACCTGTGAAGTCCGTAATAGGAGAAATGTCTCGGAACATTTCACGCAAACCTTCTTCAAGGAACCATTCATAAGATGCTGTTTGAATTTCTATTAAATTCGGAAGCTCCAGCACCTCTTTAATACGCGCAAAACTTCTACGCTGGCGGTGTTGTCCATACTGAACTAGTTGACCTGCCAACTCATTCACCCCTCAATAAAGCAATATTAGGACTTTTCGATACAGCATATTTAGTGTATGATGTCGAAAAGACAAAAATAAAACGAGATCCATAAGAGCTCATTTTCGGTTAACTACATTTATTCTTGGTAAGTATACCCACTTATAAATTAACTTTATACAAAAGGACATACGACCGCAAAATAATATTTCTGCATTTTGTTATAATATCATAGCGATTTTGTCAAGTCAATAATCAGTTGACTTTCTCAGCCTTCATGATCCAGTAACCTCTTACCTTATTTACTACTTCAACTTGACCGAAAATCTCTTCTAATCGATCGAAAGTTGATGGAGCTCCTTGTTTCTTCTGAATGACAACCCACAATTCTCCACCCACACATAATTTCGCATAGGCATCTATATAAAAACGAAAAATCGTTTGTTTTCCAGCACGAATCGGCGGGTTTGTTAAAATTGCCGCAAAGTCAGTTTCCGTAACATCGGTTAAACCATCACTTTCATAGATTCGTACATTTTGTACCCCGTTACCTTCCGCATTTTTGCGCGAAAGTTCTACTGCACGTTCATTAATGTCCACCATGTGAATTGTACGATTTGTTTCGGTTTTGGCAATGGATAACCCAATGGGTCCATACCCACAACCCACATCTAGTACAGGTCCATCAATTACTGGCGTCACAAACGTATCAATTAAAACACGGGAGCCAAAATCTACCTCGCTTTTGCTAAAAACCCCTGTATCAGTTTCAAAATGAAATAGCTCACCACGCAGTGTGGAACTCCATGATTTGGGTTTACTTTGTGCTTGAGGTTTTTTTGAATAATAATGCTCAGCCATCGGGACACCCTCCAACCTGTTACCTAAATGAAGAAAAAGCCCGCCGGTATTAAGTGACGGGCTTTCCAATACTAATTGTTAAAATTACTTAACTTCTACTGTTGCGCCAACTTCAGCAAGTTTAGCTTTGATTTCTTCTGCTTCTTCTTTAGTTACAGCTTCTTTAATAGCTTTAGGAGCGTTATCTACAACTTCTTTAGCTTCTTTAAGACCTAAACCAGTGATTTCACGAACTGCTTTGATTACTTTGATTTTTGCATCGCCGATTGCAGTAAGGATTACATCAAATTCAGTTTGCTCTTCTTCAGCAGCAGCACCGCCACCAGCAGCCATAGCCATTGGTGCAGCAGCTGTTACGCCAAATTCTTCTTCGATTGCTTTTACTAAGTCGTTTAATTCAAGAACTGTCATACCTTTGATTGCTTCAAGGATTTGAGTGTTGTTCATTGTATGTTCCTCCTAATAGGAATAATTTTTTTGTTTGGGTTAAACCCAGGGGTTAAAAAGCTAAGCCGTGTAACGAATTACGCGCCTTGCTCTTCTTTTTGTTCTGCAACAGCTTTAGTTGCAAGCGCGAAGTTGCGCATTGGAGCTTGAAGAACGCTTAATAGCATTGACAACAAACCTTCACGAGAAGGAAGTTCTGCAAGTGCTTTAATATCGTCAGCAGTAGCGACTAAACCTTCAATCACACCAGCTTTAATTTCAAGCTTTTCGTTCTTTTTAGCGAAATCGTTAAGGATTTTCGCTGGCGCTACTACGTCTTCTGTTGAAAACGCAATTGCGTTTGGACCTGTAAGACTATCATTCAAGCCTTCAAGACCTGCAGCTTCAACCGCACGGCGAGTCATTGTGTTTTTGTACACTTTGAACTCAACACCTGCTTCACGAAGTTGTTTACGAAGTTCTGTGATTTGAGTAACGTTTAATCCACGGTAGTTAACTACTACAGCAGTTGCAGCACCTTTGAATTTTTCAGTAATCTCTTCAACGCGAACTTGTTTAAATTCCATAACTTTGCTCATCTTGACACCTCCTAATTAGAATGAGTCATTTATACCGCCAAAAGAAAAGCCCCCGGACTATTAAATAGACCAGGGGCTGAAACGTCATCTTTAAAAAGATTCTGAATGCATGTCCTCGGTAGGATCATTATGCGACAAGTCGCCCCTACTGTCTACGGTACAAATTACAAATAATTATTTACAACAAAATATATCTTAACAAATATATTTTAAACTGTCAATCTTATTTGCTAACTTTTACACTTGAAGAATCCACTTTTACAGATGGACCCATCGTTGTTGTAACATTAACAGACTTCATGTATGTTCCTTTAGCTGCAGCTGGTTTAGCTTTTTGAACAACATCAAATACTGCTAAGAAGTTTTCAACTAACTTGTCATCTTCGAAAGAAACTTTACCGATTGGCGCGTGAATGATACCAGCTTTATCAGCACGGTACTCAACTTTACCAGCCTTGATTTCTCCGATTGCTTTCGTTACGTCGAAAGTTACAGTTCCTGTTTTAGGGTTCGGCATTAAGCCTTTTGGTCCTAAAACACGACCTAATTTACCAACTTCACCCATCATGTCTGGAGTAGCTACGATTACATCGAAGTCAAACCATCCTTGTTGGATTTTGTTGATGTACTCTGTATCGCCAAAATAGTCAGCGCCAGCAGCTTCTGCTTCTTTTAATTTTTCGCCTTTAGCGAAAACTAAAACACGTTGAGTATTACCAGTTCCGTTTGGAAGCACAACTGCTCCACGGATTTGTTGGTCATTTTTACGTGTGTCGATACCTAATTTGAATGCTACTTCAACTGTTGCATCAAAGTTAACACCACTAGTTTTTTTAGCAAGATCAATTGCTTCTGTAGCTGTGTAAGCTTTTGTGCGATCTATTAATTTAGATGCTTCTTGTAGTTTTTTACCTTTTTTCGCCATTGTAAAATGACCTCCTTATGTGGTTTTAACGGAATTACCCTCCCACGAATAAGGGTTGCGTGTCTAAAAGACAATCGCAACCCTCCAAAACTAATGCAATACAAGTGAAGGGATTAATCTTCGATTGTAATACCCATGCTGCGCGCAGTACCTTCAACCATCAACATTGCTGCTTCAACTGATGCTGCGTTTAGATCTGGCATTTTTTGTTCAGCGATTTCGCGAACTTTATCACGCTTCACCGTTGCAACTTTTTTGCGGTTTGGTTCACCAGAACCTGACTGAATTCCAGCCGCCACTTTAAGTAATACTGCTGCAGGTGGAGTTTTTGTAATGAATGTAAATGAACGGTCTTCAAATACAGAAATTTCAACTGGGATAATTAGTCCGGCTTGATCAGCCGTACGTGCATTGAACTCTTTACAGAATCCCATAATATTAACACCTGCTTGACCCAATGCTGGACCAACCGGCGGTGCTGGATTTGCTTTACCAGCAGGTATTTGTAATTTTACTACCTTAGTAACTTTTTTAGCCACGAGACACACCTCCTTAAGTCCGTGATGTGGTAATAGGGTTGCCCCTCCCACTCAATATCTGTGTCAGCTAGTAGCTGAACGTAAGCTAAATTTTTTCAGACTTTCACAAAATCAGTCTGACCTTTGAAATAATACCATTTTTCTAAAATTTAATCAAGTAGCTATCGCAAATTTATATTTTGGTAACTTGATCGAAGTCAAGTTCCATTTTTGTTTCGCGACCAAACATATCAACAGAAACTTTCAACTTGCCCTTCGTCTCATCAATTTCTTCCACTTTTCCTTGGAAGTTTGCAAATGGCCCTTCTAAAACTTCAACCAATTCGCCTATTGTATATTGACCTTCAAGTCTACGTTCTGTCATACCCATTTGTTTTAAGATGAATTCTACTTCTTCGTCTAATAATGGTGTTGGCTTCGCGCCGCCACCTGAAGAACCGATAAATCCAGTAACACCTGGAGTATTACGTACTACGTACCAAGAATCGTCCGTCATTATAATCTCAACTAGAACATATCCGGGGAACGTTTTACGCATAACTGTGCGTTTTTTACCATCTTTAAAATCCGTTTCTTCTTCTTCCGGGATAATGACGCGGAAGATTAAATCTGACATGCCCATAGTTTCGACACGCTTTTCAAGATTTGCTTTTACTTTGTTCTCGTACCCAGAATATGTGTGTACAACATACCAATTCTTTTCCATAAGTAGCAGGACTGTTCGTCCGTCCCTCCCTTTCTTAGACAAATGAAAAAACCCGTTCTCAGTTTCTGACGGGCTATTTTCAACAAGTACTATCTGTTATCAAATTATAGTGCAAGGAACCAGCGAAGTACACTAGAAATTCCCAAGTCAATTACAGAGAAATATAATGCCATAACAACGACCGTCGTAAGAACGATGACTGTATAACGAGTCAATTCTTTACGTTTAGGCCAGCTAACTTTTCTCATTTCTGAGACAACTTTACCAAGGAAACCACCGATATTAGCCATTCTGTTTTAACCCTCCGAGTAAAAATATCTATGTTTATTCTAACAACGTTTGCTTAAGAACTCTTTGCGCTTTGCAAATTCCGCAAAACTTTTATCGTTCTAGAACGCTCACTAGACACTTCTTCCGAA
Organism: Paenisporosarcina antarctica; assembly: GCF_004367585.1. Lineage (GTDB taxonomy): Bacteria > Bacillota > Bacilli > Bacillales_A > Planococcaceae > Paenisporosarcina > Paenisporosarcina antarctica. Next base: position 141,770 of record NZ_CP038015.1, on the reverse strand, counting down.
GCAGGAACTATATATTTCGCGAACCACGTTGCAAACAACCTAAGATGACTATTTCAGCCATTTTATCTTATTTATAATTAACATTTGTCTTTTTAAAGACTATCATCTACTGTTTAGACTGTCAACAACAGCCAAAAGTATGCTCCTAATGAACGCCGCCAATTTCAATGTGATGCTCTAGTTTGCGCTTCACTCGTTGCAATGCATTATCAATCGATTTTACATGACGATTTAATTCTTCAGAAATTTCGTGATATGACTGTCCATCTAAATACAACGCGAGAACTTGACGTTCCAATTCACTCAGTATTTCATCCATCTTTTCTTCCATGTAATTGAAATCTTCTCGATTAATTAAGAGTTTTTCAGGATCGTCAATAGTTGAATTGGTTATCATATCCATTAAAGTCCGATCTGATTCTTCATCAAAAATTGGTTTATCCAAAGATACATAAGAATTTAGCGGAATATGCTTTTGACGTGTAGCCGTTTTGATAGCGGTAATAATTTGGCGTGTGATGCAAAGTTCTGCAAATGCACGAAATGATGAAAGTTTATCTCCTCTAAAATCACGAATCGACTTGTAAAGACCAATCATTCCTTCTTGAATGATATCTTCTTTATCAGCTCCGATTAAAAAGTAAGATCTTGCTTTCATGCGTACAAATGAACGATATTTGGTTATTAAAAAATCCAGAGCGTCCGTATCCCCATTGTGGACCAGTTCCACAAGCTCGTCGTCTAGTAATTTGTCAAATTGCAGCTTAACGTGTACATGGTTACTTTTTATCAACAGTATCACCTCGGCCGGTTTGCTTAGTTTAGTCCCTAGTATACAGGAAGTGGAAAACGAGCGTCAACGGCTCATTTTATTCCTCTTCGCCATTTTTCGAAAATTTCCGCAATTTCATCAGGAAGATTTATTTTCGAATACGGTCGTTGTTCTTGAATAGACTTGATTTGTTTGGTGATATTCGCTTGTACCAATTCCATTTCAATTTCTAGTTCGCGGGCTGATATTCTTAGCGCACCATGTGCAAAGATGACCCATTGTTCAGTCATATCTGATGTTGCGACATGTATTTGATCACGTCGTGTCTTGAGCTGATTTGTTAATTTTTCAATACGCTCATCTGCTGTTTCATTTTTTCCTGTGAAAATCACTTCTACATCGTATTGTTTTTTCTTTTTTTCAATACCCGGGACGAGATGCGCATCAAATACCACGATGACTCTCCACCCCGTATATGCTTTGTACTCCGCCATCATTTCAATCAGACGGTCTCTTGCGTCTATGAGCTTGTCCGTCTTCAAAGCACGTAGCTCTTTCCATGCGCCGATAATGTTATACCCATCGACGAGTAAAATATCCATCTTAGCTTACTGGCTGACGGTTGCGTAACACTTCATACATCAAGATGGCAGCTGCAACAGATGCGTTTAATGATGTCACTTTCCCAACCATAGGCATGTGATAGAGGAAGTCGCATTTTTCTGTTAAGAGTCGACTCATCCCTTTTCCTTCACTTCCAATGATAATAGCAAGTGGCAATTTTGCATCCATACGACGATAATCAGCTGATCCTTTTGCATCTGTTCCTGCAATCCATAAGCCACGTTTTTTCAAGTCTTCAACGGTTTGCACTAAATTCCCAACACGCACAACCGGAATATGCTCAATCGCACCTGTAGATGTTTTAGCAACAACTGCCGTTAGTCCAACTGCTCGACGTTTTGGAATAATGACCCCGTGAACACCTGTCGCATCTGCCGTTCGCAATATAGATCCTAGGTTATGAGGATCCTCTAATTCATCTAATATCAAAAAGAATGGATCTTCATTGCGTGCAGCTGCAAGTTCAAAAATCTCGTCAATTTCTGCATAACGGTAAGCGGCAACTGATGCCGCAATTCCTTGGTGAGTTGCGCCATCTGTCAGTTGATCTATTTTATTTTTCGGCACAAACTGGACGATAATACCTGCTTCTTTTGCTAGTTGTAATATCTCATCAATCCCCGTTTTTTTAACGCCTTCCGCAATCCAAACTTTGTTCATATCACGGCCAGAACGAAGTGCTTCTAATACTGGGTTTTTTCCTGATAAAATTTCATTGTTTAATTCAGTCACGATGTTGTTTCTCCTTTCGGTTCTTCAATAATAGTAATGGTTTTTTCAATGATTTCACGAACACGATCGAAGTCTCCCGACAAGTATAGACTTCCAAGAACCGCTTCATATGCTGTGCTAAATTTATACGTTAGCACGTCTGTATTTTTGGGAGTGGAGCCAGACTTTGCATTACGCCCTCGTCTAAGCACCGCTTCCTCTTCTTCGGTCAAAAATTTTTCAGATAGTAACACACGTACAACTGAAGCTTGTGCTTTTGCAGATACATATTTGGTCGATTCTTTGTGTAATGTATTTGGTCTGACTCGCCCTGAACGAATTAAGTGTTCTCGAACCGCTTGTTCAAGAACCGCGTCGCCCATATACGCAAGTGCGAGTGCGTTTAATTGTTTTACATCTTCAACGCGCAGTGAATAGTCTTTGTTCATCCGCGTTTCCAACGTATTCCTTGCGCCGTGTCTTCCAATATTATATTCAGTTCTTTTAATTGATCTCGGATGGCATCTGCTCGGGCGAAATCTTTGTCTTTTCTCGCTTGTATTCTTTCTTCAATCAGCAAGTCAATTTCTGCATCTAGAACTAGTGATTTTACTTCTACTTCAATACCTAAGATAAACGCAAGTTCTTTTAATGTGTCCATGAATACTGAAAGTACGCTTGCTTCTGTATGTTTTTCTATTAAATATAGATTTGCTAAGCCTGCTAGTTCAAATAACGCAGCAATTCCGTTAGCTGTATTAAAATCATCGTCCATTGACGTTATAAACTGCTTACGAACTTCTTCGATTTTGTTAACCCATATATCTTTGTGGTCACCAAGTTCAGGCGATGTATCAAGTCGATGTGATAAATTGGCATACGACGTCCGAATACGTGCTAAACCATTTTCAGCATTTTCTACAAGCTCTTGTGAGAAATTAATCGGGTGACGGTATTGAACCGACAACATAAAGAATCGCAACACTTGTGGGTCAATTTGTTGACGAATGTCTTTCACTAACACGAAGTTACCTAGCGACTTCGACATTTTTTCATTATCAATATTAATATAGCCATTATGCATCCAATAACGAGCAAACTGTTTGCCTGTATAGGCTTCCGACTGCGCAATTTCATTCTCATGATGAGGGAACGTTAGATCTTGGCCACCTGCATGAATGTCAATGGTGTCGCCTAGTAGTTCACGAGCCATCACAGAACACTCGATATGCCAACCCGGACGCCCTTTGCCCCAAGGACTTTCCCAGGAAATTTCACCTGGTTTTGCATCTTTCCATAAAGCAAAATCAAGTGCATCATCTTTCTTTTCTCCAGTTTCAATGCGCGCGCCAATCTTCAAATCATCTACAGATTGATGAGACAATTTGCCGTAGCCATCAAACTTTCGTGTGCGGTAATAGACGTCGCCTTGCGATTCATACGCATAGCCTTTTTCAATTAATACTCCGATAAATTCAATAATGTCATCCATATGTTCAGTTACGCGTGGATGTGCATCTGCTTTTTGGCAACCCAGTGCACTTATATCTTCATGGTAAGCGGCGATAAAACGGTCAGTCAATTCAGATACTTCTTCACCAAGTTCGTTTGCAGTTCTGATTATTTTATCGTCTACATCTGTGAAATTTGAAACGAAATTAACTTCATATCCACGGTACGTTAAATAACGACGCACGGTATCATAAACGATGACCGGTCTTGAATTTCCAATGTGAATGTAATTGTAAACGGTTGGTCCACACACATACATTTTTACCTTGCCTTCTTCAAGCGGGATAAATGGTTCTTTTTGGCGAGTTAAAGTGTTGTAAATATGAATGCTCATTTTACGTTTCGCTCCTTTTTAATCTGTTGATTTAAATGCGCAACTTGGTCTTGCAAAATCGCAATTTTCTCTTCTAGCATATTACATTTATCGCCAACTGGATCCGGCATATCTTGGTGATCCCAGTTTCGATTCACTTTTATACCATCTTGTACAACAACCGTTCCTGGAATTCCTACAACGGTAGAATTAGGTGGTACATCTTTTAATACAACCGAGCCTCCACCGACTTTGCTGTTCTCGCCAATAGTAATCGCCCCGAGTACTTTTGCTCCTGATGCAACTAACACATTATCGTGTAATGTAGGATGTCGTTTGCCTCGTTCTTTCCCGGTTCCACCGAGTGTTACTCCCTGGAAAATCGTCACGTTATTTCCTATTTCACATGTTTCACCAATGACCACACCCATTCCGTGGTCAATAAAGAAGCGACGTCCAATCTTTGCACCTGGATGAATTTCGATTCCAGTGAAAAAACGACTGACTTGTGATACGACGCGTGCAAGGAAAAAGAATTTCCGTTTAAAAAGGGCATGAGCAATTCTGTGTGACCAAACTGCATGTAAGCCCGAATAAGTCAGCACCACTTCAAGTGCACGTCTTGCGGCGGGATCTTGTTCAAAAACAACTTCTATATCTTCTTTCATTCGACCGAACATCATCAGTCCTCCTATATTTTCTATTTACTTAGTTTGTTATTGATATTTCGCTTGTGAAGTATTTATCGCTCAAACTGACGACTTATCACTCAAACACTTCTCACACCCCTGTTAACTTGCTGAGACAACACTCTTTTCAAGTTGGATAACTCGCCTATGTTTAAGATGAGCTAGTGCCCCCTTTGGAGGGTCATGATGTCGTTACTGCATAGCTGTGCATTTAGGGTTCAATCTTATTTTCTTGCACAAACTAAAAAGCGCCCCTGTCAGTAACTGACAGAGACGCTATAATGGCGCGGTTCCACTCTGATTGGAAGGAGTATGTTGCGACCCTTCCCACTTGGCGTCTATAACGTGACGATACGGCTCGCTTACTAATAGGTTCAGCTGAGCGCTCAGAGGTGCATTTCCATAGTGCTTTTGCTCAGACCACTTTCAGCCAGTGGTGGTCCTCTCTAAAGAGCGCGCCTTATGTACTTCTCCTCATCAAAGCTTTTGAATATTTTGTATTTGCTTAATCAAATGATAGATTAATTCTTACACCATCATGTTTGAAAGTCAAACTTATTGTTTCGTGTACTTCTCTACGCGAGCTATTACTTTAACTTTGCCAATTAACGAAATAGCGTTCGGCAATTCTGGACCGTGTGATTGACCTGTTGTGACTACACGAATTGGCATGAATAGGTTCTTGCCTTTGTGTCCAGTTTCTTTTTGAACAGCCTTAACTGCCGCTTTAATTTCTGCTGGTTCAAACACTTCTAATTGTTCCAATTGTGTTTTGAATGACGCCATAACTTCTGGAACTTGCTCACCAGCTAAAATGGCAGACGCTTCTTCATCATATGTCAGTTCATCTTTAAAGAATAGGTCAGTTAGCTCAGTAATTTCAGCACCGAAACTCATTTGATCATGGTAAAGAGAGATGACGCCAGTTGCCCATTGCTTTTCTTCTGCTGTCAACGTTGCTGGTAAACGACCTGCTTTTTGTAGATGAGGCAATGCAAGATCAACTACTTCTTCCAGTGAAAGTTGCTTCACATATTGGTTATTCGTCCATGTTAATTTTTGTTTATCAAACATCGATGGAGATTTAGATAAACGGTTAACATCAAACAAGCGAATAAGATCTTCTTTCGAGAAAATCTCATCTTCCCCTTCAGGAGACCAACCAAGAAGTGCAAAGAAATTAAACATTGCTTCAGGGAGGTAACCCAAATCTTTATATTGCGTCACGAATTGAATGATAGATTCGTCACGTTTCGACAATTTTTTACGGTTTTCGTTAATGATTAACGTCATATGTCCATAACGTGGAGCTTCCCAACCAAATGATTGGAATACCATCATTTGTCTTGGTGTATTTGATAAATGTTCTTCTCCACGGAAAACATGTGTGATTTTCATGAAATGATCATCTAATACAACCGCGAAGTTGTAAGTAGGAATACCACTTGCTTTTACAATCACCCAGTCACCCACGTCTTTTGATTCAAATGAAACTGAACCACGAACTAAATCTTCAAATGTATACGTTACTTCAGCTGGAACGCGCATACGAATTGTATACGAAAGTCCTGCAGCTTCTTTTTCCGCAACTTCTTCTTTAGTTAAGTTACGGCACGCACCATTGTACATCGGTGCGGCAATACCTCTAGCTTTTTGTGCATCTTTAACCGCTTCCAACTCTTCAGTTGTACAGAAACATTTATATGCATGGCCATTTTCAAGCATTTCTTGTGCATGCTTTTTGTATATATCAAGACGCTCCATTTGACGGTATGGTGCATATGGTCCGCCAATATCGACCGACTCATCATAGTCAATGCCAAGCCATTTCAAATTCTCAAGTTGCGATAGTTCGCCACCTTCAATATTACGACCAATGTCCGTATCTTCAATACGCACGATAAATTTGCCGCCGTGATGACGTGCATATAAATAGTTAAATAATGCGGTGCGTGCTCCACCAATATGTAAATTTCCTGTTGGACTTGGCGCGTAGCGTACACGAACTTCTTGTGTCATGTGTGGTTCCTCCTCGAATATGTGCTAAACTTTGTCCAGTTTAACACAGGTCATAGCTAATTTTGAATGAGTAAAATTGTCGCTTGAGCCGCAATGCCTTCTCCGCGCCCTGTAAATCCTAGTTTTTCAGTCGTTGTTGCTTTGACATTTACTTGAGACGGTTCAGCATGTAAAAGCTGCGCTATACGGTCACGCATTTCAGTAATGTAGGGTGCCATTTTTGGTGCTTGAGCAATAATTGTGCAATCAACATTGCCTAATTTGTAGCCTTTTTCTTCAACGATGTTCCAAATGTACGCGAGTAGCTTCGCTGAATCAGCATCTTTAAATTCAGGGTCTGTGTCTGGAAAGTGGCGACCAATATCACCTTCACCAATTGCGCCAAGAGCCGCATCCGTCACGGTATGTAATAAAACATCGGCATCTGAATGACCGATTAAACCTTTTTCATAGGGAATCGTAACGCCACCAATAATAAGTGGACGATCCTCTGCAAATTCATGTACATCAAAGCCTTGTCCAACTCGAAACATTTAGTTTTCCTCCTGCTGTCTTTTTTGTAAGATGGCTTCACCAATTAATAAATCCTCTTGTGTCGTCATTTTCACATTGTCATACGTACTTTCCACTACATGCACCGCAATGTTCAGTCGCTCGACAAGCATGGCTTCATCGGTTCCAAGGAAACCATCTTGCGCAGCTTGTTGCTGCGCTTTTATCAATATGCTAGCACGGAATGCTTGTGGTGTTTGGATCATCCATAATTGTTCACGGTCTAGCGTTTCTTCGATAATGTGATTACGCACTCGTTTCATGGTATCTTTCGCTTTCACACCCGCTATGGCTGCACCGGTTTCATATGCTCTAAGTGTTAACTTAGTAATAACAGATGGTTCTATGAAAGGCCTTGCTGCATCGTGGACGAGAATTAATCCCGTCGTAGCATCAGCTGCTAGAACGCAAGCATACACACTATGCTGACGTTCATCGCCACCTGCAGGCATACCTTTTACCTTCGTGATGTGATAGTTGTGCAACATGTTCTGAATGATTGTGCGCTCTTCAGGTTTTACTGCGAGCCAAATGGCCATGCAATTAGGATCTTGTTCAAAGACATCTAGCGTATGAATTAAAATTGGTTTACCACGTAATGTTAGAAATAATTTATTATGCCCAGCCTTCATTCTCTTGCCGCTACCTGCAGCTGGTAATACAACGATATACTTCATGTAGGTATTCGCCTCTTTCATTATTGAAAAGAAGACTGCCTCAACTGTCATACATTGATGACAGAAATGGCAGCCTCTATTCATTTACTTCCTTTTTGCAAAGATCATACGTCCTGCAGATGTCTGGAGAACACTTGTGACAACGACATCAATGGCTTGTCCAATATTGGCTCTGCCATCCTCTACGACAATCATCGTGCCATCATCTAAGTAGGCGACGCCCTGATTTTGTTCTTTACCATCTTTAATGACCACAATATGCATATTTTCTCCCGGAATGACGATTGGCTTCACCGCATTCGCAAGATCGTTAATATTTAACACCGGTACTTGATGTAACGCACACACCTTATTTAAGTTAAAATCATTCGTTACCACCACGCCGCCCATCTTCTTGGCAAGGCGCATTAGTTTTAAATCCACTTCTTGAACTTCATCAAAATCTTCTTCCGTAATCAATAAAGCTGAAGCGCGCTCCGTTTGAAGTCGCTTTAATATGTCAAGACCACGGCGCCCACGCGTACGTTTTAACGTATCAGAGGAGTCGGCGATATGTTGCAGTTCAGTCAAGACAAACTGAGGAACGACAAGCACCCCTTCAATAAATCCGGTTGCCGAAATATCCGAAATCCGGCCGTCAATAATAACACTTGTATCTAGTAATTTATAAGATGATTGTTGAAGCGCTTGAGGATTATTATCGTCTTGTTTCTTCTTATCTACAATAGCTCTGCTCGCAGTAAACATTTGTGAAATCTCATCACGCTTTTTAAAGCCGACTTGAAAACCAAGATAACCTAAAATAATCGTTAATAATACGGGTAAAATAGAATTAATTACCGGTAATTGAATCGAATCCACAGCAAAACTCAGGAGAAATGCGACACTGAGCCCAATAACCAGACCGAGTGTTCCAAACATTAAATCACCGATAGGCGCATTCAGTAATCGATCTTCCATCCATTTTAAAAACTCAATAAGGTAATCAGTCATCAACATTGCAAGGACAAACAAAAGAACGGCCCCTATTAAAACAGACACATAGGGATTGTTCAACCACGGGTTAGAGGATAAATTAATAAGTTCGTATAATTGCGGTAATAAAAGTAACCCGAGCGTTCCACCAATTAAGATAAATGTAATTCGAATAACCCACTTTAACACAAGCCCACCTCCTTTTTTAATTATACATCTTTTCACTTATGAACACCTTTTTGGCGTGGTCGAATATGGAAAAAAATTTGCAATATGAGTGATGAGATGACTTTTTAGACACAATGCTGTTAATAGGTTTCTTAATATAAGTAGAGGAAAAACTTTCCCACGCACGCTTACGTGTTTGGGAAAGCTATTTTTAATGCATCGCTTACGTTTTCGACACCGACTACTTGAATACCTTTTGGATAGTCCCATCCACCTAGGTTGGATGCAGGAACAATTGCACGTTTGAAACCAAGTTTCGCTGCTTCTAGCACACGTTGTTCAACTCGTGACACGCGACGCACTTCGCCCGTTAATCCCACTTCACCCATAAAACAATCATAGGCACTTACTGCTTCATCTTTGTAACTTGAAACAATTGTCGTTAATACAGCCAAATCAATGGCTGGCTCGTCTAACTTTACGCCACCTGCAACTTTGATGTAGGCATCTTGCGTTTGCAACAATAGGCCAACTCGCTTCTCCAATACAGCCATTAATAGTTGGACACGATTTTGATCAATGCCACTTGCCATCCGTTTTGGGTAGTTAAAACTAGTCGGTGTAATTAATGCCTGAATTTCGACCAGTATCGGTCGGGTGCCTTCCATTGAAGCTACAACAGTGGACCCTGCTGCTCCTTGTGAACGTTCCTGCAAGAATAACTCAGACGGATTTAGCACTTCTTTTAAGCCACCTTGTAACATTTCAAAAATTGCAATTTCATTTGTTGAGCCAAAACGGTTTTTCTGCGAACGCAAAATACGGTATGTATGGTGACGTTCACCTTCGAAGTAAAGGACTGTGTCAACCATATGTTCAAGTATTCTCGGCCCTGCAATTTGACCTTCTTTTGTTACGTGTCCCACTAAGAAAATAGCAATATTTTTCGTTTTAGCGATGCGCATTAACTCCGCTGTACATTCGCGCACCTGAGTAACGCTACCTGGGGCAGAAGTGACATCTGGATGATGCACCGTTTGGATAGAATCGATAACGACAAACTTCGGTTCAACTTGATCAATTGCTTCGTTTACCAATTCCAAGTTAGTTTCGGCATATATATATAATTCAGAAGAGTCAACACCAAGTCGCTCTGCACGAAGCTTCGTTTGGCGAATAGACTCCTCCCCAGACATGTACAACACGCGCTGCCCTTTATTGGCAAGTAACGCGGAAACTTGAAGCAATAACGTGGATTTCCCAATACCTGGATCTCCACCAATTAATATTAGTGAACCAGGCACGATGCCTCCACCGAGTACACGATCAAACTCAGAAAGATCAATTTTCACACGTGGTTCGTCGTCCGTTTCTATCGCTGTAATAGGCAAAGCTTTTTGTGAACTATTTTCAGAATGTTGGAAAGTCCGACGAGGTCCTTTTACGACTACTTCTACCTCTTCCACCATCGTATTCCACTCGTTGCAACCAGGGCAGCGACCCATCCATTTCGCGGATTCATAGCCACATGAGTTACACATAAATTTCGTTTTACGTTTAGCCATAGTTCCTCCTATGTAGAAAAAAGGGCATTCCGAACAGTCTTGCCGGAATGCCCCATTTGTATTATTCTGTTACCGTTACTGCCTCTGCCTCTTTTGAACGAATCAAGAATTCATTATCTTGTACATCAAAAACTACTTTGTATCCTGTTAAAACTGTGCCTTTTAAGAGTTCTTCTGACAAGCGATCTTCGACATGCTTTTGAAGTGCTCGACGAAGTGGACGTGCTCCGTACTCTGGATCGTAGCCTTCTATAGCTATTTTATCTTGCGCTGCTTCAGTTAACTCTAGCTCTATTTCTTGTTCTTTTAAGCGTGTTGTCAATTGACCTGTCATCAATGTCACAATTTCTTTTAAGTGCTCTTTTTCTAGTGCATGGAACACAATCATTTCATCTACACGGTTTAAGAACTCTGGACGGAATGCTTTTTTCAATTCTTCAAGCATTCTGCCCTTCATGTCTTTATATTTTTGCTCGCCGTCTTGCAAGTTGAAGCCGACGTATTTGTTTTTTCTCAATGCTTCTGCCCCAACGTTAGAGGTCATGATGACAATGGTATTACGGAAGTCGACTGTTCGCCCTTTTGAATCAGTTAAGCGCCCATCTTCTAATACTTGTAATAAAATATTGAAGACATCCGGATGTGCTTTTTCTATTTCATCTAACAAAATAACAGAGTATGGTTTACGACGAACTTTCTCCGTCAACTGACCGCCTTCTTCATGACCTACATAGCCAGGAGGTGAACCGACAAGACGTGAAGTCGAGTGTCTCTCCATGTATTCGGACATGTCGACACGAATCATTGCTTCTTCGTCACCGAACATGCTTTCAGCTAATGCACGAGCAAGTTCAGTCTTACCAACACCCGTTGGTCCTAAGAAAATGAATGAACCGATTGGGCGTTTTGGATCTTTTAATCCAGCACGTGCACGACGAACTGCACGAGAAATGGCAGTGACTGCTTCATTTTGACCAATTACACGTTTGTGCAATGTACTTTCTAAATCTAATAATTTCGCAGACTCTGTTTGTGCCAGTTTCGAAACTGGAATTCCCGTCCACATGGATACAACGGCTGCGATATCTTCTACTGTTACTTCAGACTCTGCTTTGCCTTGTTCTTCTTTCCATGTTTTCTTCGTACTTTCAAGCTCTTCTTTCAGCTTTTGTTCCGTATCACGGAAAGAAGCCGCTTTTTCAAACTCTTGACTTTGTACCGCTGCATTTTTCTCCGAACGAATCGCTTCTAAACGCAGTTCTAATTCTTTTAAATTTGGTGGTGTTGTATACGAACGTAAACGAACTTTTGAACCCGCTTCGTCAATTAAGTCAATTGCTTTATCTGGTAAGAAACGGTCAGAAATGTAACGGTCCGACATTTTGGCTGCTGCAACAATTGCTTCATCCGTAATTTTTACACGGTGATGTGCTTCGTAACGATCACGCAGACCTTTAATGATTTGAATGGACTCATCAACTGATGGCTCTTCTACACGAATTGGTTGGAATCGTCGTTCTAAAGCGGCATCTTTTTCAATGTATTTACGATACTCATCAAGCGTCGTTGCACCAATACACTGAAGTTCTCCACGGGCAAGTGATGGTTTCAAGATATTCGAAGCATCAATTGCTCCTTCAGCACCACCAGCACCAATTAACGTATGAAGCTCGTCGATGAACAGAATAATATTTCCTGCTTGGCGAATTTCATCCATCACTTTCTTCAAGCGATCCTCAAACTCACCACGGTATTTCGTACCCGCTACAACCGTACCCATATCTAATGTCATAACACGTCGATCTCTTAAAATTTCAGGTACTTCATTTGAAACAATTTGTTGTGCTAAACCTTCAGCAATTGCCGTTTTACCAACACCTGGTTCTCCAATAAGAACAGGATTGTTTTTCGTACGACGAGATAACACTTCAATAACACGCGTGATTTCTTTGCTTCGTCCAATAACTGGATCCAAGCTACCTTCACGTGCAATTTGAGTTAAATCACGCGCCAAGCTATCAAGCGTTGGTGTATTCGCTGCAGGATTGGCCCCACCACTTGCTTGAACATGGTCGTTACTGCCTAGCAGTTGCAATACTTGTTGACGTGCTTTGTTTAAGCTAACTCCTGAATTGTTTAGGACACGAGCTGCCACACCTTCACCTTCGCGAATTAATGCTAACAATAAGTGCTCTGTGCCGATGTATGAATGTCCCAGTTTACGTGATTCGTCTACTGATAACTCAATGACTTTCTTAGCACGCGGTGTGTAGTGAACGATTGGACCTACGTCACCAGTTCCCATTCCCACAAGCTCTTCAATGTTTTCTTCAATCATTTTAGTGCTTACTTCGATTGCTTCCATTGCTTTTGCAGCAATCCCGCCACCTTCACGGATTAAACCTAATAATATATGTTCAGTTCCAATGGACTCGTGTTTCATACGGATGGCTTCTTCTTGAGCTAATTGGAGCACTTTTTGTGCGCGTTGTGTAAATCGATTAAACATCATGAATTTCCTCTCCTTCATCGTCTATATTATTATTTACTTGCAACCGTTCTCTAAACAACTTTGCTCGAAATACATCACGTTCTTCAAGTTGCAAGGGAACCCCTGCATACTTTTGCAAAAAGCCTGGTTGCATAAACATCATGCATTCATTCAAAATTGCAACTTTGACTCCTTTAATCAAGCCAAGATCAATGCCAAGACGCACATCAGATAAACAACGTCCTGCTTCTTCTGTCGTTAAAAGTCGTGCATACGTTAACACGCCAAGTGACCGGTACAAGCGATCTTCTAATACATTCGGTCTGGTATGTATTAAAGCCGCCCTTGCTTCACGTTCTTTTTTAATTATTTGTTCAGTAACACTTTGCAAATCAGTTAAAATATCTTCCTCTGATTTCCCAAGTGTCGTTTGGTTGGACATTTGATATATATTACCAAGAGCTTCGCTACCTTCTCCGTATATCCCACGCACGACCATACCGAGTCGTGTAATAGCTGTCACAATGCGATTCATTTGATTGGTCATCGTCAGCGCTGGTAAATGCATCATGACCGATGCACGTAGGCCAGTTCCCGTATTTGTTGGGCAACTCGTTAAATAGCCAAACTGTTCATCAAATGCATACGGCAATTGTTTTTCAAGGATGTCATCGATTTTATCCGCTTGACGCCATGCTTCATGAAACTGTAGTCCTGGGTATATACATTGTATGCGAATATGATCTTCTTCATTGATCATTACACTCACTGATTCATCATTTGATAATAAAACGGAACCCACTATTTCCGAATTAGCAAGCTTGGGGCTAATTAAATGCTTTTCCACCAAAACTTGTCGGTTCAGCGTAGATACCTCTTTTATATCTATATACGAAAAGGTCGACTCAAGTTCCGCTTCTGCATCAAGTAAAACCGAAGAAATTGCTTGATCTACTTGTAATGCTTCATTTTCTGTAAAAGAAAGTGGAAAACGGAACCCCGTTAAATTTCGAGCGAGGCGGATACGCGTGCTCATTACAATATCTGCATGCTCGCCCTCCCCAGCCATCCAACTCGTCGCGGAGTTATTTAGAAAACGTTCAATTGTCATCGCGGTTTTCACCTCCGCTTTGTAGCTGTTCCTCTAAAGCACGTGCTTCGTCTCGAAGTAGTGCGGCCTCTTCAAAATTTTCAATCTCTATTGCCGTTCGCATCAATGTGCGCACAGACTCAATTTGCCTTTTTAATTTAAGGGTTTGACCAAATGTACTTGGCGCTTTCCCAACATGTTTGACGTTTCCATTATGCAATTTCTTAAAAACTTCTGGCAATTGTTCGTGAAAACTCTCATAACAATGTGCACAACCAAACTTTCCTTGTTTTAAAAACTGCCGGAAAGTCCATTCACACGAACTACAGCTAATTGCTTCAGTTTGTTGCTTTTGTTGTAGCTGTTGGTTTTCTGGAATACCGAACCAATTTGATAATAATTGATGTAGAGAAAGTGGATCTTGTAAATCTAAATGAAACGGATGGAAATCCTGTGCACATACATCGCAATAATGACGTTGCACTTGCTCCCCATTGAGTATCTGCGTGACGGTTACTTTTGTCGGTCGCTGTTTACAATTTTCACAAATCATCTGCGCTAGCCTCACTTTAACTGTTCATACTTGAGTGTTAAGAGCATCGCTTGCATGATGCGCGAACGCACTTCATCACGATGCGGCAAAGGTAATTTGAGCGTTGTCCTATCAAGCGCAGCGAGTATCATCTTCGCTTCACGCTTGGTCACTACATCCTCATCGATTAAACGGAACACAATATCTTCCGTCATTGTTTGAGACGCCCCAAGTTCTAAACTCACTAAAATTGTTTCAATTAACTCCGCTTTCGTGTGTGCACGTACGCGAACAATCCGAATATAGCCTCCGCCCCCCCGCTTACTTTCAACAAGGTAGCCTCGGTCTGCAGTAAAACGTGTGTTAATTACATAATTTATTTGCGAAGGCACGCATTGAAATTGTTCAGCAATCTCGCTTCGTTTAATTTCAATATGCCCCTTACCATCTAATTCGATAACTTTCTTTAAATATCCTTCAATAATATCCGAAATATTCCGCATACAATCACCTCCTAAAAGATTAGATCTGAGTGCGAGTCATCATTAATACTACAGCCAACTTTAGAAAACCCTGACTTTGACTATCTTTGACTTTATTATATAAGGGGGGATAAGAGTGTGCAATTTATATGCTTTTCCAAGTGAAATTGTTTGAAATGATTTTAGTTAATAAGGGGTTCTCTATAAAACTTAAAGAACCATATGAATTCTTCTCTTACAGAAAACAGCCATGGAGCGATTAGCGACCATTTAGGTTAGTTTGGTTTCCGCTACGCTCCTATATGATGAAAGAAGAAATCGCTAAAGAGTGTTTCATCAGCAAGCAGACTTGGTAGGTGAGACGGTTTTTGATGGTCTCTTTCGATGGTGAGAAGTTTATCGGCCATATTCGAGATTAATCGATAAAAATCAGAGGTAATAACTAGATAAATAATCGCCCCTCACAAACACTTTTATTGTGAAGGGCGATTTATGAAAAGTTATGCTGCAACTGACCGTATATTAACAAGTTACATGAGTTTAATAGTTAATTATCTTCTTTTTTCCAATTATAATAAGTATCCTCATCATTAATGTTTATTTTTTCCCCATTAATGACTATATCAGTATTACTTTCCCACTCAATAGATGTGACATTTACAGAAGGATACAACCAATATATAGTAGTATCATTGAATTCTTTTTTGCTATCGTTTAAAGAAGTAATGGATACTCTTTCTTGATATCCATTAGTTGCTCCACCTTTATTGATTAAGAATAAATCAGCTTTGTACTCTTTATTTGGCGACAAAAAGGTATCCTGATATTCACCAGTTCCATTAAGCTCATCAAGTTCAACGTGAATAAAAGAATTTAAAATAAAAAATAGAGTAACAGCCAAAATTAATATAGATACTGTTACTCCCAGCGCTATCTTTTTGATGATCATTTTCATTCTCCTAAGGTAAATTCAAATTTTTCACTTTCTGATGATAGTATAATACATTTATTGTAAGAGCCCTGTTTAAATTTGTTTGATATTCCTTAGTTTCCGCTGAAATATACGGCTAATCAAATTGAATACTTCCCATTCTGGGTGTTATGTCAACCTGTGGTGTATAACCTGGAGAAGTTGAAGAAGGTTTTTATTAATAAGGTATAGAATAAAAGGTATATTAATAAAAATTCAAAGGAGACGATTGAAAATGGAAAAGAGTCTGTTTTGATGTCAGAAGATAAAAAACATAAACAAAAAAAGTTACAGGGAAAATACAGGAAGATTAAACAACAATACAAAGAAAAAAATAAAATTGATAAAAAAGAGTTTACTATTATCGCTATCATCGTATTATTAATTTTTTTGCTGGATGCTATGTTTAAAACTTTTTAGAAAACCGCGTTTCCCCCTAATGTGTACTCGATAAGGCATTTAAAACCGTGAAAAATCCTACTTACGCTAATTTGAAAGCGTTCTTTAAACAGTATTTAAAATCTATCCCTGGCGTTCCAATTATTTATGCTGTTATTAAATATTTTAGTATTTGTAACAAAACAATGGCTTCTTATAGAGCGATTCCAGGAACACCATATAATTGGAGGTCTTAGGATGCTTATGAACAACATAAACACCCAAGGATTATGAATTTTTTTAGAAACAAAGGACCACGTTTTCTTTTGGTGCTTGCAATCCTTGCCTTTATATACTCTATTGGAGATATCATCTACCAAATACAGGTAGATATATTTCCGAGACTGACTTCATGGATTGTGTTTTTTTACAGCCTTACTCTTATTAT
This sequence comes from Paenisporosarcina antarctica, assembly GCF_004367585.1. Classification (GTDB taxonomy): domain Bacteria; phylum Bacillota; class Bacilli; order Bacillales_A; family Planococcaceae; genus Paenisporosarcina; species Paenisporosarcina antarctica. Next base: position 124,802 of record NZ_CP038015.1, on the reverse strand, counting down.
CTTTACATTAAAAAACTGGAATAAAAGAGAATAGGATAGTAATTGCCTTTCCAATTATTAGCGGAAAGGCTTTTTTTGTGCTTTCTTAACGAGCATTAAAATGGCTTCATCAGAAAAATCATAAAAACTGACTTATTACAAAGCATCATTCAAAGGATTGCTCTATAAGGATTTAAAGCTCTTATTTAAATAGGTTTACATATCATGACGGATGCGGAAGTACATAACTAATTGTAAGAAAAAGCCACCTTGTAAAGGCAGCCGGTTGCGTACCACAGGAGAACTTACCAACTAACTGAAAAACGCTACATTTGGCCAAATTCGGTCTAATGCAGCATTTTTCAGTTTGGGAAATGGTAGATGACACCTAAAGAGCAACGGTTATAATATCAATCTTGACGAAATAAGAAAGGAAGTGAATATGGACTGACGCACTTGATCTAAGATATTCAATTGTGTACCTATACTTAGTATCGTATAGGTTACTGAACTTAGATTGTTGAACGAGTTCTTGAACATTCAAGAAAGCTCCAAAGCTCAAAAAACACTGTAAATATAGGGTGTTCATTAACTCCTATGTTTTGTTGCTCTTTAAAATTAAATTTTTACGAAATATTTTGTTTGAAAAGGGCATAGCCAATCACGTCTGATAGCCTAGTTAACTTGGTGAAACAACTCCTTATAAAGTGAGGGTTTCATTACGAAACCCTCACAAAACAGAAAACAGCCATGGAGCGATTAGCGGAATGGTAACCATTTAGGTTTTGAATGGTTTTGTTTCCGCTACCTCCTATTGAAAGAAGCAATCACTTTTACTAGGAAGTTAACTTGCTGAAATAACACAAAAAAGCGCCACTCCTGATGAGCAGCGCTATGTAACAATATTATTTTATAATTTCTCCCTTAAAACTCTCCCCGTGATAAATTCCAACCATGCATAAACGCCTGTTTTCACAGTGGTATTTGACGCAGCATCTCGAGTTGGATCCAGGCACACGAAATCGATGTGTCGAACGGCGTTATGTTGGCCGATGAGCAGTAAACTTTGGAACAATTCTTCTGCACTCATGCCCCCTGGTGTTGAAGCCGGTACCCCCGGCGCGACCGATATATCAAGCACATCCATATCGATTGTTACATACACTCTATCAACTTTTTCTGCTAATAGAGATAGTTCATTCATTACGCACTGAGCCACCCCTAGCTCACGTGCTTTACGCAAAGTCACCATTCGAATGCCTTGCTCTCTTGCATAAGCGACTAATGGCTTGGCGTTAAAGTACCCGTGTAACCCAATATTCACAACGTCTTCGCCGCGAACAGTTCCACCATCAATGAGTTGTCGAATCGGTGTGCCGTTCGCTGGACCTAATTCAACCGGATCACGTACGTCTAAATGTGTGTCGAGTTGCAAAATGCCTATGCGTTCAGTTGGAAATGCACGTTTTACCCCTCTAACTGCACATGCGGTGACGGAATGATCTCCACCGATTAAACACGTAGTCGCCGTGTCAAATACGCTCACCAATTCACGAGTTGTTTCTTCAATTCGCTCATGTGAGAGTAAAATATCCGTTGTATGCATGGCGATATCTCCAGCATCACGAACAGCGTACCCTGACAAATCCAAGTCCTCGTCCAAATTATAGGTAGAGAACCCTTTCCACATCTTGCGAAATTCCAGTGGATATAAGGAAGCCCCTGACACGCTAATTGATGAACGCGAAAGCGGCGCTCCATAAAGAACCATGTCTGCTACACCTTCACCAAGTGGTTTAACCCATTGATGCACGAAATCTCCAGTAGCAGCACGCCAAGACCATTCAGGTTGTTGTAAATGTTTCATTTAACCCACCACCTGAACACCTTTTTTCCACACACAACCGACGTGATTGACGCCGAATAAATATTGCAATTCTTGATAATTTGATACATTCCACATCACGAGGTCCGCTTGCTTTCCTACTTCCAAAGAACCGACACGGCCTTGCATACCAATAGCACAAGCGGCATTCATAGTTGCTGCAACTAATGCTTCTGCTGGTGTTAAACGCATGGAAATACACGCTAAGTTCATGACAAGTGGCATAGAAGTTGTTGGAGAAGACCCTGGGTTGCAATCCGTCGAAATGGCCACGGCAACTCCCGCATCAATCATGGCACGACCTTGCGCCGCTTCTTCTCTCAAATACAAGGCTGTTGCCGGCAATAAACATGCGATAACGCCCGCTTCAGCCATTAAACGAACACCTTCGTCAGATGCTTTCAATAAATGCTCCGCTGAAATGGCACCAACTTTAGCAGCGAGTTCAGCACCGCCATATGATTTAATTTCATCGGCGTGTATTTTCGGAACCAATCCGAGTTTCTTTCCTGCCTCTAAAATTCTTTCAGATTGTTCAGGTGTGAATACGCCAACTTCACAAAATACATCATTAAAAACAGCGAGTCCCTCTTGCGCCACACGTGGCAACATCTCATTGACCAATATATCGATATATTCTTCTTCGCGGCCTTTATATTCGACAGGAACCGCATGGCCACCCATAAACGTCGGTACTAAATCAATCGGATGACTTTCATTCAATCGCTTCATGACGCGAAGCTGTTTTAATTCCGTTTCCAAATCTAAGCCATAGCCACTTTTCCCCTCAACGGTTGTGACACCGTGTTGCAAGAAAGAGTCGAGACGACGTGTTGTTTGCGCCACTAATTCATCTTCTGTTGCTTCGCGAGTCATCCGTGAGGTCGCATGAATTCCGCCACCTGCATTCATGATTTCCATATAAGTTGAGCCTTCAAGACGCATTTCGAATTCACGTTCACGACTCCCACCATAGGCAACATGCGTATGTGGATCAACTAAACCTGGCGTCACTAAACGCCCCGTCGCATCCACTATTTCTGCTTCATGAGCACGTGCACCAAACGACGCTTCAAGCTCTGAAGTTGTGCCCATGGCGATAATTTCTCCATTTTCAATCCACATACTGCCGTTTTCAATAATTCCAAGTTCCGACATTTCTTTTTTACGTCGAGGTCCATTTTCACCAGCTACTGTGACAAGTTGCGCGGCGTTCTTTATCCAAAGTGGTCTCATAATTTAGCGTCCTTTAGCATAGGAATATTTACGCCTTTTTCGCGCGCTGTCTCAATCGCCAAGTCATAACCTGCGTCTACGTGACGAACGACACCCATACCAGGATCCGTTGTTAAGACCCGCTCAATACGTGCTTCCGCTTCTTTTGTTCCATCTGCTAAAATGACCATTCCCGCGTGGATAGAGTACCCCATCCCAACGCCTCCGCCATGATGAACTGAGACCCATGTAGCGCCACCAACAGCATTGACCATTGCGTTCAATATTGGCCAATCTGCAACCACGTCAGAGCCGTCTTTCATTGATTCTGTTTCACGATTTGGTGAAGCAACAGAACCTGAATCTAAATGGTCACGTCCGATAACAATCGGTGCACTTAACTCACCACTTGCAACCATGTCGTTAATGATTTTCCCGAAACGCGCACGTTCGCCATATCCTAACCAACAAATACGTGACGGTAGGCCTTGGAATTGAATTCTTTCTTGCGCCATTTTAATCCAGTTACATAAATGCTTGTTGTCACTAAACTCTCGTAAAATCACTTCGTCTGTTTTAAGAATATCTGCAGGATCACCAGACAGCGCGACCCAACGGAATGGCCCTTTTCCTTCACAGAACTGAGGACGAATATATGCTGGTACAAATCCAGGGAAATCAAACGCACGTTCAACCCCTTCATCTTTTGCTACTTGTCGAATATTGTTTCCATAATCAAAAGTAACTGCGCCTTTATCCATCATTTCTACCATCGCAGACACATGCTTTGCCATAGATGCTTTAGATAATTTCACATATTCAACTGGATCTGCTTCGCGAAGTTTCGCTGCATCTTGTAAAGACATCCCAGACGGTATATAGCCATTTAATGGGTCATGTGCTGACGTTTGATCTGTCAATACGTCCGGAATAAAGCCACGAGCAATCATTTGTGGCAATACATCAGATGCATTTCCAAGCAAGCCAATTGATAACGCTTTACCTGCAGCCTTTGCTTCTTCAGCTAATCGAATCGCTTCATCTAAAGAATCCGTTTTGACATCTGTATACCGTGTTTCAATGCGTCGGTCAATTCGCGTCTCATCCACTTCAATCCCGATACACACACCACCAACCATAGATACTGCTAACGGTTGAGCTCCACCCATTCCACCAAGTCCAGCAGTTAAGGTAATTGTTCCTTTTAGCGACTCGCCAAAATGTTGTTTTGCTAATTCTGCAAATGTTTCATACGTCCCTTGCACGATTCCTTGTGAACCAATGTAAATCCAGCTACCCGCCGTCATTTGTCCATACATCATTAAGCCCTTCTTATCTAACTCATGGAATGTTTCCCAGTTTGCATAAGCAGGAACAATATTGGAATTGGCAATCAATACACGTGGTGCATCCAAATGCGTTTTGAAAATCGCCACTGGTTTTCCAGATTGAACGAGCAATGTCTCGTCATTTTCTAACTCTTTCAATGAACGAACAATCGCGTCAAAGCATTCCCAGTTACGCGCAGCTTTGCCGATTCCACCATAAACAACTAAATCCTCAGGACGCTCCGCCACATCTGGATCTAAGTTATTCATTAACATGCGAAGAGCCGCCTCTTGTTGCCATCCTTTCGTGTTCAACTCTGTACCTCTATAACGGAACACTCGACCTTGTGTATTTGATTTCATTTTCAGTCATCCCCTTTATCAATTTCATTATTTATAACTCTATTGTAACTTGAAATTTCAGTTTATTTTTTATATTTTAATTCATTTTTTATGTTTTATTGACTATTTAATTAATTTTACAAACTTTTTTATCATTTAAATCATTTAATTAATAAGATTACAATTTAATTAGAATTTTCTTTTTTAATCTTATTGTATAAAAATAACTTACTTAAAGTTTCAGAAATATAACCAATTAGAAGTAACAACGTCAATACAAATCCTGTCTCAAGTGGATAGTGTAAGAAATGAATATACATTAAAATAATAATAGCGGACATCATCATACGATGAGCAAAGTCAGTACCTTTTCTAATTATATTAAGGTAACCTTCGTGACTTTTCTTGTAAATTCCATTTAATTTAAATTCAATGTATGTATCAAATGCCCAACCAAATAAGACTAATCCCAAAACTAAAACAGTCTCTCCTTTTATTAATAAAAAAATTGAAAAGCATATGATAATAGTTGGTACCCCGATTAGTAAAATTTGTTGTACTAATTTCGACTTCACAAAATCCCCCCTGTGGTATATATTAATTCTCTCTTAGTTAGATACAACTATGACAAATTATTGTTTTTTCACTGTTCTCACCAATATTTTCAGTGCACCTCTTCACAATATCTATACATATTTTAACATATATAGACACAATACCTTGAAAGATATACACATACCCTAATTGGTGTAAATCAACAATTTGTTTAGAATTTCATTTTATATATTTTGTGTGAACAAAAAATTAAAGACTTATAAATCAACAAAAAATGACCATCAAATTAGCATGCAATTTGACGATCAATTCATATAACATTTTTTATGTTTGTGATAGGTAACGGAACTCCGTTATTAATTTCGTCGGTCTCCTTAAAATACTACTTATTAACTAAATTCTTTTAAGTTTATGTTACTCCTATGTTACTTTCTTCAATAATGTTAAAGAGTAAATTGCAGCAATTCCAACTAGTACATAAACTATACGAGCGAAAGCACTATCCATGCCGCCAAAAAGTCCGCCTACCAGATCCCATTGGAATAAACCAAATAGCAACCAGTTTAATCCACCAATAATAATTAATAAAAGTGCAATGGAATTTAAATTTTTCAACTTCTCCAACTCCTTCTGTTTAATAGTTATTCTATTTTTATAACTTTAAAGCCACTATAAAACCAAAATAATACAACCATTAGTATGATTCATTTGAAATAATTTATGCATCACTTGGACATCTTATGATTAATTGCTACAAAAATCGCTTTCATTTCTTTAATTCAAAAAAGACCCATTAATTTCGGTCTTTAAGGAACTAATCTATACAACTTTTAATGACACAATAAAGCATCAGGGATTTCACATATTACGTTTTTTCTTTAACACAAAATCTTTTCCGCTTTAGCACAAATTGAACTAAATTCGTTTTAATAAATTATTTCAAATGAGTTTATTTTTTATACTCTGATAAGGAAAGTGTCAAATGAAAAGACGAACACCATGACATTTAAAATATAAATTAAAGGTACAAATGAAATATATCTCCAAGCTCATTGTATTTTCCTATCCACTTTCACCGATTTATCGATCTTTTAGGAAATAGCCACTCAGTAGCTCACTATTAAACCCCGTATAAACACGAAAAAAATAAAAAATGAAGCAATAATAGAAAAATAGCTCAAGATTGATTTTTTGTTTTTTTGAAGTTCTACTAATCCCGTTATCATCACAAGTACTCCTAAAGACAGAATCATGTAAGGAATCAACACATAATTTTCGGTTATCAAACTATAACTTGATAATGTCAAAATCAGTATTAATACTATAATTCTAGATATTATCAACAACAGAAGTCCCCCTAAAATTTTAAAATAAACGGGAAAAGAATCCACAAAACAGCAAATCCAAAATTAAAAAGATAAAACTTTTTATCTACTTTTTGAAGATATCCTTCAATCCCATCCACAAATGAAGATATCCCAGCCGCAATAAAAAGCCACTTTATGAAAAAGAAATCAAAATCGTTGATTATTGCCAATATCAACAGAGTGACCATTGTTACCACAATAAAAGACCTAAAAACAGTAACTGTTTTTGAACTATTCAGTTTAGGCACTTTTTCAAAAAATAATCCCATTAACATACACCACCTGCATATTATCTAATTTGTATAATCCACTTCTGGATTGTACGCTAATACATTTCTGACTATCCATTTTTTCAAGCTATCCCCTATTTTATCATTAACCCTCCTATAATTGGGGTCTTTACCCAACTATAATTTCTAAAAAAACATTCAATAAGTAAGTTGCTCCATTATTGAATGTCTTTTCAGTATTCTCTTTAATCAAATCGATACATAGAAGGTGTTACCCCTGTTGCAACTTTAAATTTCGCATTGAAATATGTTTGATGGGAGTAGCCAGCTAATCTCGAAACTTCTTCAAGAGATGCTGTCGTTTCTTTTAGTAATCGTTTGGCTTCTCGAATACGTATTTCTTGAAGAGTATCTCGAAATTTCTTTCCAGTATTTTGAGAGAACTTACGACTCAGCGTACTTTTATTCATTTGTAGTGTTTGCGCACAAGTCGCTAAATTCCATGAAGAATCCCAATAATTTGATTCCATCATCATGCGGACTTTTTCAGAAAAATTGGAACCTCCATCTTCATGAAGACTCGTTTCTTTCATTAATTTGGAAGTGAAGTCACCTAACTTTTGAATAATAAGATACATGACAGGCTCACGAATGATGTCTTGAAATAAATGATGGTATTGTTGTTCGATTGACTCATTGCCAATCGATTTTGCCTTCATATATCTTCGCATTTGCGCAAGTACACTCGTCAAGCGAATGCGAACCATTTCAGGATCTGGATACGGTGCCTCGAGCGTTAGAAAGTCTTGCTCAAACCAATTACGAATCGCATTCACATCTTGCTTTTCTAACATTTCAATCCATGTTCGTTGCTCCAGTGGAGACAAGAATGGATCGAGCTCTCGCCATGTTAAGTCGGTCAATTCTAGCGACAAAATATCGTATCCGTCATAAAAAATTCGTTCTTGGAAACGACGCATTTTTTGATACAATGTTCGCGTACTTTTACCCTCCACAGATTCGTACAGATAAATGGATAATAGTGCATCGGACTGACGTTTCCATGATGCAAAAAATGACCGATAGGCATCTTGAAGGTCAGCCTGTTGAGACAATCGGTGGACAACGAGAACAAACTGCGAGAAAGGGAATACGTCAAAAGTTGTCGGAAATGGGAACTCTTCTAAAGCTCTTACTAGCTGCGACCCTTGTTCTCTATCAGAAGGCACAATCGCACTCATTAATAGTGGATAATTTGGGTACGTCTCAGCTAATAGTAAATCCTCATATGTAAGGATTGTTTCCTGTACTGAATTGAGTTGAGTAGTGCTCTGCTTTTCATTACGAAAACGAAAGCGTGCTTGTTGCACATGCTTAACGAGATGTTCAGGTTGAAAAGGTCTAAATAACACATCTTCCGCTTTAAGCGTCAGCGCTCGGTAGGCTGTTTGAAATGTTCTCTCAGAAGAAATCCCGAGCCACTGAATATGTTGTGGCAGAAAGGATTGCTGCTCTACTGACCATAAATCAAGATCCACAATTAAGAAATCACTGGCATGGTCTTTAATATATTTTGAGAACTGTTGTATATCATCCACTACATCCACATGGATATCTCGGAGTTGGGAAGTGATAATCCACTTTAAACCTTGTCCCTCCAGTGGGTCTTTTGTGAGAATCAAGATATTCATCGCAGCGACCTTCCTTTCCTAAAGCTTTCTAGCAATATAACTACCTAGAATTAGTACTGCGAAGGCAACAGAGAAAAAGATAGCCAACATGCCTACTTCAACCGACTCATAACCAAACATATAAAAAACGTAAATGATAAACCCGATAAAAAATAGCATCATGGTTGATCCGTACGCAAAGAAATTTCGTGCATTGTAGTTGGTACGTTCATCCGCATCTGACATTTCCGAACGACCCATGAAATATAAATAGATAGCCAAAAAGATCCCGTATGCGATATAACCTAGTACCACTGGCATAACCGGCATTCCTTCTATTGAATAGACGATACCTATTCCAATCACTGCCCCTACCAATAACGAAATCCACGACCAGATTTTCAATTTTGTCCTATTCACTTGTCTTCCTCCTTTAATTCGAAAATTTCATCAATCGAGACATTAAAATATTTCACAAGCTTTAAAGCCAACTCTAAACTTGGATTGTATTTATTATTTTCAATAGCTGTAATAGTTTGTCGTGTAATCTGCAAATCGATGGCCATTTTTACTTGTGTAAGTCCTCTCGCTGTTCGCATATGTTTTATTTGATTTAGTACTGGCAATGTTCACCCTCCTTGTGTAAAGAGTTCTTTACATATATCATAATAAAAAACCCGATGCGTGTAAAGGACTCTTTACATGCATCGGGTTTAGATTATTCACTAATATAGGTCACAAATTTTTGATCCACATACAGTATGATTGATTTTGGCACTTCTACATATAAGACTGGTGAATTTTGACTAAATTCACCGTAGCCAAAGTCGCCTTTCATGATTTTTTGAGTTATTGGTTCGTAATCAAAAAATTTTAGATTGAGGTTCGTTATTTCTGGAGACTGGTTTCCAATTTCTAGTGTATCATTCTGCCATTCTATGTTAACTTGATCTAGATTCGTCTGAATTTCGAATTGATTATACAGAACCATACTTTGGTAGAGAGAAGCTTTAACGACCGATTCATTATCATCTGTTCTTTTAATAACGAGATTCAGTGGCATTTCTTCAGAACTTTTTGACGTAATTTTAAAAACTCCTTCATTTATTGGGTGTAACCATTCTTTAATGATACTGCTGTCATCCATTCCTTTACCATTACCTGTAGTAAGTAAGCGAAGATAATCTTGTTTCTTCTCATTCACTTCTTTACTTGATAACGCCGTGACAATTTCAGAGGAAACCGGGAAAGCCCATGCCCAAACTGTTGAAGCTAGTAAAACAATGACATAAATCATCAGTAACCGAATACTCACGTTTGATGATAGTTTAGTTTTTCTAGTTTTCACGTTTGTACTATTAAAACGTAGAATGGCGAATACAATGGAAACTATTATTAATATTGGTATTAAAGAAGATATAATAATAGCTACAATACTCATAAATGCACCTCCTGATTTTTATTCAAGAACCAAGATGCAATAAATGTAAGAATGCAAATGCTACCTATTTTAATCATAAAAATTGGTATGGATTCTTCTGCTAAAATAAATTTGCCTATAGAATAATAAAGATTCACTTGACTGTAACTATTAAATACTGCAATTAAAGCTACGATTACTATCATTCCGATGACAGTAAATACCTTATTAAATTGTAGTACTGACCCAATGAAGTAAGCTAAAATTCCCGACAATAAAATATATCCAAATATAGTAGCCAGGCTAGCGAAATGTTCCATATAAGTGTAATTCATATCATACATAACCTCTATTCGAAGTGCTTGGTAAACAACTTTTATTACGCTAATTCCCATATAGGAAGTCAACGTTCCCAAGATTGCAAGAAATCCAATATAAACACCATTTGCCAAATGCCTGCTCCATCTAGTAGACACGAATGTAAAATCATCATTTTTATATGCTGTTGTTGATATTAAAAAACCATTTGTTATTATCCACATAATGGTCATCACCATAATAGCTGTTCCACTAAAAAAAGTAATCGTATAGTGTAAGGTCCCTGAGCTTCCACCCATCATTCCAGTACTTCCACTCGCAGCTAATAATATACCTATTGTTTGAAGGATCATTAACTTCTGTAGTATTCCTGTATACGATTTAACTTTATAAACAAACTGTTTCCTAACTACTTCAAATAAACTAACTTCCTGTAAAGACACGATCAATCCCTCCTTCTGATGGAGCAGTTAAGTTCACGAAAGCTTCGTTTGCTGAAAGATTCGTAAACGTTAAGTTGGGGTGTTTACTTTGGTATACGTTCCCACTCGTTTTGACGACAGCCATCACAAAACCTGGCATCGTTTCAGTGCATGAAAGTTTTTCATGCATCAACATAAAGCTTTCGACTGCACCTTTCTCTCCTTTAACTCCAATCACGCTTTCTTTTAATTTAGAAACTGAAGTATGCAAAAATGTATGTTTTTCATGGATAATTAGCACGTCTTCGAGTAAGTTCTCAATCTCATCTAAGTAGTGACTTGAAATTAAAATCGTTCTCGGAAAAGCTAAGTAATCTTTTAAAAGGGCACGATAAAAATCTTTGCGAACGGCTGCATCCATCCCTGTTGTAGGTTCATCATAAATGGTCAATGGACATCTTGCTGCAAAGCCAATGATGGCATGAAAAGTACTGCGCATTCCTTTTGATAAGTTTTGAATATACGTATTCTGTGGCAACTTAAAATAAGTCATCAGTTCTTTTGCTAAAGGCATATTCCAATTAGGATAAAACATAGCAAAAGAATCGAGGAGTTCCTCTAAATTTAGTGATGTGGGAAAGCTCATTTGATCATCAATAAAAATCGTATTAGCGGATACCTTTAAACTAGTGAAAGGGTTTTCCCCCATCACCTGAATTTCCCCAGTCGTTTTCTTTAAATAGCCAGCAACTAATTTCATAAAGGTCGTCTTCCCTGCACCGTTTCTCCCTATTACACCCGTAATTGTATTTTCTTTAATGTCGCAACTTAAGTTCGTTAAAGCATGGGCAGAATGATATTTTTTCGATAAATCCTTACATTTAATCACTAGACTCTCCCCCGTTCATTGTTCAATTTCTCCCGCTTCAACATGTCGATTAATTCTGCAAAAGGCACTTCTAAACGCTCGGCTTCATCGACGATCCCCTTGACAAGAGTCGATAATTTTTCGCTTTTTCTCCTGGATAAAATCGTACTTCGTGCATTTGAAGTAACGAACATGCCTAGCCCTCTTTTCTTATATAAAATGTCGGTGTCTAGTAAGATGGAAAGTCCTTTTCCAGCAGTCGCTGGGTTAATCGTGAATAAATCTGCGAGTTGATATTGTGAGTACATTTTGTCATCAGGCTTAAACTGACCACGTAATATTTCATTTTCAAGCCATTCCGCTACTTGGATGTAAATAGGAAGATCTGAGTCATCATAAAACTTCACATAAGTGCCTCCTTCCTTTACCATTTTATAGTGCATTACTGTTGTAATGTACTATATTACATATTTTGAATTTTTGCAATAAAAAAACAACTTCTTTTTGGAAGTTGTTTTTTAAGTATTCATTTAGGTATTTCGCCACCATAGAAAGCCCATTCTTCACGTGATGGACCATAAACGCCAATCATAGGAAGTCCAGCTTGACGCATGAGCAACGTTAATTGACCACGATGATGTATTTGATGCTTGACTAACACATTGAGTGTTGTAGCACTCGACCACATTTCGCCATACATATCGTGTTCATCAGAAAGATTGGCATCCTTCCATTGTGTGCGAATGGCTTCTGTAAAAGCCTGATTCGATTTGCGATAGCCACGAGCAATTTCGCTTGCTGCCGTTGGTAATTCTGCATCGTGTTGAGGTCCTTCAAAATCAAGGCCGACACGGGACATCATTTCATGTACTGAGATGACGATATGCCATGCTAAGAAACCTAACGAACGTTCTCCTTCTTTGACTCTTGTCCCTAACGAATCATCGTTTAATAAGTCCAATATTTGTTGAGTAGAGTCACTTTCGTAAGTCCATTCGGCTAAAAACTCTTCAATGGTATGGTACATCATCTTATGCCTCCTTAGAATAATTCACTCTCTATTTACTTTTCGCTAAAACGTTTGTAATCCCTGCTTAAGCTTCAATCAATGTTTCCTCTTTTCTTTAATTTTTGTAATTAAAAATCCCTATTCTAACTAACTCACGTATGACCTTTTCCACTTCGTTCACAATGTAAGGTTGATTAGGATAGTAGTTTTGCGGGTATATAGTTGGGTGAACAGATTTTGTCGTAGCTAAACATTGATAACTAAATTATTGAGATGATAACCATATATCTATCTCACCCTAGGCCAACTAGCTGCTCGAAGAAATTTCAATACTATTTATTTTGGGAATACAGTGAATTGTTGGAACTTTATATGAGATTATAGAGTCTAATGAATATGAGAATAAATTGGGTTTGTGAACGGGGTGGTTTGAAAAGTGAAAAAGTGGATAATACCGATTGCTATATTATTAATTCTTTGCGTAAATCTCGTGCTTTCAACTAAAGTACATTACCCTGAACTTCCATTTACTAATAAAACGAAACTTGAAGTGGCAAACCTTGCTACGACTTCTAATTTGCCCCTTTCAAAAGTAACGCAAGAAGATGGCTATGTATGGTTTGTAACAAATGACCCTGAAGACATTGCTCTGCAATCCCTGAAGCAACGAATGATACAGAATGGCTGGGAATATGTAGAGGCAAACGGGTCTGGTTTCTTTTTTGAAAAGAACGACGAAAAGGTCATGATCAAAAGTCAAAAATGGACGAACAACTATCTACTATTCCAATTGCCACTTGGATTATGAAAATGGTTACAGTAAAATGGGTAGCATTAATTTAGAATCTATCGATCAAATAGCTAGTATGTGACTCCGGAATTGTTCCGGGGTTATTTTTTTGAGTAATATTGATTACACTTAATCCGTAAATTCAATAATTAAAGCGCGACTCAAGTATTGGAAGAGTGGTTCAAGAAAATGGTATAGGGAGATTTCAACTAGTTAAATAATCGGCTAAGGTTTTACTACGTGAGTCTATTGCTTATACAACCTACATGGATGGCTAACGGGTGCTAGTTGAAGAACCGGCTTCTTTCAAAGGGGTAGCTTTTTCTAATGGAGTAATGAAGTTGATTACTTTCTTATCCAAATGATATGAACTAATGAGGGATGACTTACAATCCATTATTAAAGTGTCTAACTTGAAATATAATAGGTTGACATAACACCACATCTAGAAATTTTTCCCTACCAAACAACAATTAGTGTATTAATTGTCCATAAAAAAGATGGCTATTTAAAAGGTGGCTGTTATTAAGGCGCGTTAGTTGAGAGATTTATTATCTTTCTTCAGCTTCTTTTTTAAAAAAATAAGCCATCCGCAATAAATAATTACAGCAGTTATAAATAACAATGCTGGGATATGATGAAACTCTATTGGTAAAAGAACATATAGCAACATAGAAAATAATCCTATTGGTATCACAGTTATGAGTCACATTCTCAATGTCTTGTTTTTAAAACTTAGTTCAAGCCTTTCCATTCCATCCACTTCTTTTTTTCAAGAAACTTGTGCTATTAGATTAACAGAAACTGGACGAAATGAAATGAAATCCAATCCACAAAGCATCGATTCGACCGCTCAACCTAGGGTGTCATAACACCTGTTATATTTGATTCAGAAATGGACTGTACAGCACACCAATAATCAATTCCATGAACTCAATTATCATAGTTCCACTGAATGATTTTTTCATTATTGTTCGCTTAATAGGTCGCTCAAAGTTTATAAAGTTCTTTATTCGGGAATTAATATTTTGAGTATGTATAATTACCAATATAGAATGCAGAAATAGGTAAAACGGCCTTGAGAGTAATAATGACCAGAAACAAGAAGCAAGTAAATATTTGTAATATTTACTTGCATATAAATTATGAGAAATGTCTTAAGTATAAAATTCATGATTAATGAGTTTAAAAAATGCTAAAAACCCATTACTGTAAGATTTGAAGAGGCTAAAAAAATTAACGAACTTATGGGTATTACCTAAAGATGCTGAGAAGCCTGGAGATCCTAATAAAAAAACAAATTGGAGTGTAGTGCTATATGGATAATGATTTTCACTTTCAAAATAAAGAAAAAGCAGACCGTGCAGCAGAGTTAGTCATTGCTAATATAGAGCTGGTCTTTCAAAACAAAGAAAAGGCAGACCGCGCAGCAGAGTTAGTCATTGCAAATAAAGAGCTGGCCTTTCAAACCGAAGAGAAAGCAGACCGTGCAGCAGAGTTAGTCATCGCTAATATAGAGCTGGCCTTTCAAACCGAAGAGAAAGCAGACCGTGCAGCAGAGTTAGTCATTGCAAATAAAGAGCTGGTCTTTCAAACTGAAGAAAAAGCAGACCGTGCAGCAGAGTTAGTCATTGCAAATAAAGAGCTGATCTTTCAAACCGAAGAGAAAGCAGACCGTGCAGCAGAGTTAGTCATTGCGAATATAGAGCTGGTCTTTCAAAACAAAGAGAAAGCAGATCGTGCAGCAGAGTTAGTCATTGCGAATAAAGAGCTGGTCTTTCAAAACGAAGAGAAAGAGAACCGTGCAGCAGAGTTAATCATTGCAAATAATGAGCTTGCCTTTCAAAACGAAGAGATTTTATATCTTAGCTACTATGACCAATTAACAGGTTTATATAACAGAAGATTTTACGAAGCAGAGTTAAA
The DNA here is from genome assembly GCF_004367585.1 of Paenisporosarcina antarctica. Classification (GTDB taxonomy): domain Bacteria; phylum Bacillota; class Bacilli; order Bacillales_A; family Planococcaceae; genus Paenisporosarcina; species Paenisporosarcina antarctica. Next base: position 109,478 of record NZ_CP038015.1, on the reverse strand, counting down.
GAGACTTGATACAACAAGAAACCTACCTTTGACTTTAGTAGTGGGAGATGTAAATGGTTTAAAACTAATCAATGATTCCTTTGGACATGCCATAGGTGATGAATTGCTGAAAAAATCTGCTGAAGCAATTAAAAAGGGCTGCCGGACTGATGATATTATTTCCAGAATCGGGAGTGATGAATTTGTTATTCTATTACCTAAAACAGGAGCTTTTGAAGCAGAGATAATTATCAAACGTATCAGTGAACTGACATTACTAGAAAAAGTAGGCTCAAATAATATTTCTATTTCATTTGGTTATGAAACTAAATATAATGAGGAAGGTGAAATTGAAGAAGTATTTAAAAAAGCAGATAAAAATATGTACACTAATAAATTTTTTGAAAGTTTAAAATATTTAGTGTGAGTGAATAAATAGATAAAGATTGCTTTTAGAAATGTATTCATTATTAGTTTACATATCACCACAGTTAGGAAGCATTCGACTTCATTACTCAATAAGAAAGCTGCCCTGAAAAGGCAGCTGCCAATTGTTAAACTAAAGGGTGCGTTAGTTCAGGAACAAACAACTATTAAAGTTTAACTTTCTCAAAATGTTCAACTGTTGGATATGGGTCATAAAAATTATGTAATTTCTTTTTCCATTCTTGATACTCGTTGGATTGTCTAAATCCAATTGTATGGTCTTCTATTGTTTCCCATCGCACTAGTAGTAAATATTTCCCTTCAACCTCCATACAACGCTGTAATTCGTGAGATATGTACCCTTTCATTGAAGAAATAATCTCTGATGCCCCATGAAATGCTTCTTCATATTCTCCTTCCATACCTTCCTTAACTTGTAGCATAACAGCTTCTAATATCATTTAATTTCCCCCTTTTTAAAAGTATATCATCCCTCTTTTTTAGTGACTTTTTGTTGAACTATCCTGTTTGATCAACAAGCAAATTAATTTCACCCCCTCTGAAGGTTCTCTTCAGAGTTGCAAAACATTAAAACACAACACAAAAGGACTACCGATTCCATATGAATCAGTAGTCCTTTTGTGTTGATATTTAAGCCTTCTTCTTATGAGTAATGGGATTTTTAGTTGTTAATTAACAACCTATTTGGCTACATAACAATAGAATTTGTAACATAGCTAATTGACCTGCGAATAGTAATTCAAATTTAGCAATAAAGTGAACCTGGAGGTTTTGTAAATAGAAGTTAAAGATCGAATAATGAAACTTTTCAGTTTTTATTACGTATTACAAGTAACAAGATGATGATTTGAACATAACACAAATTATCAGGGAGGGTAATATGTATAATAAACAACTAAAAATAGCCGGCATCTTTCTTTTGATTAGCTCTTGTTTTCTTTTTGCGTTCTTTTCGATAGAACAGACTGAACAGCAAAAAGAAGTGGTTGTTTCAACAGCAGATAAAAATAAAGAAGCAGTTCGTGCTGTTGTTGAATCGGAATTAACGGTTCCTAATAAAGAATATATTCTAATCCAAAAAAGCATCGATAAAAAAGTGGATGAAATAAGAGAAAGCTTGCCAGAAGTAAGTAGTTTCGGAATTCCAGAGGACTCTGCCGAATGGATTGCTTACGAAGAATTAGTGAAAAAAACATATGGATCATATTTCATGGACTATGCTTATGATGACCTTATTCCTACTAATCAGGCTTTCCGGTTCCACTTTGGAACGGAAGAGGAACAAGTTCGTTATCAAATGAAAGTTAGTGATATACAAGTGACTCAAAGTAAAAACGAGTCGTCACCAAAGAATTATGACTTTATCGCTCTGGTAGACTATACAAACAACGATGGGAAAGTTACACAACACGAAATAAAAGGAGTAGCGATTCTTTCAGAAGTAGGAAAAATCGGGAAATATTCAATCCGCGATGTGGGTGGTCTAATGGAGAAAATATCTGAGGACAATGGATCTACAGAATTAAATAATCAACAAACAGTTCGTACTGTTCTTGAATCGGAATTCACTGTTCCGAACGAAGAATACATGCTTATTGTAAGAAAAATCGATAAAAAAATGACTGAAATAGGCAGCAGTACAGCTGAAGCTAATGAAGTAAATGGAATCGAAGAGTCAGGGGTCTCAGATGAATGGCGTGCCTACGAGGACTTAGTGAAAAAAACATATGGACCTTTCTTTATGGACTATGCATTTGAGACCATTATTCCTAGAGCTATTGCCTTTCGTTACCACTATGGGTATTTAGGCTTTGACGAAAATGTTCGGTATCAAATGAAAGTTAACGATATACAAGTGACTCAAAGTGAAAACGAGTCATCACCTAAGAATTATGACTTTACTGCACAGGTAGACTATACAAACAACGCCGGAGTAGTTACACAACATGAGATAAAAGGTATGGCAATCCTTTCAGAACCGGGGAAAATTGGGAAGTTTGAAATACGGAATGATGCTGGTTTAGGAGAAAAAGTATCGGTTGATCGACAATAACGATGAAATTTTGCACTGCCTTTTGGTGGTGTATTTTTATTGGTATAGAACGAAAATCCAAATAAATATCCTTAACCTGTCGCAATTTCTGCACTTTATCTCTCTTCACAAACTCAAAATACTCATGTATAAACATATAACTAACGCACACACTATATGTTTAGGAGGTGAGTTACATGGAAGTTGCCATTATGGGAGCAGGAATTTCTGGACTTTGTTGTGCTATAACATTAGAGAGAAATGGAATTACTCCAACAATTTTTGAAAGTAAAACTACTGTTGGGGATAGATTTGTTAATGCAGAAGCCATATTCAGTATCTTTAATCGACCTAATAAAGACTCTTTATCTTACCTAGCAGAGAATTTCCATATAAATTTAAATCCTACCGCTGAAGTAGATAAATTATTTATTCATTCTAAAAATGAGGTTAGTTCAATTGACGGTAAAATTGGATACACAAATATAAGAGGAAGACATGAGAATTCATTTGAAAGTCAATTAGAGAAACAAGTAAAATCTAAAATTATCTTTAGCTCTACCTACGAATACGAAAAGTTATGTAAGGATTTTGAGTGTGTGGTATTGGCAACGGGAGATGGAGCATATGCTTCTCATTTAGGGAACTTTAGGAGTGACCTTACTTGTACGATAAAGGGAGCCACTGTTCAAGGAGATTTTGTAACGAATAATCCTCATGTATGGTTTAATTACGAAATAATACCCAAAGGATATGCTTGGCTTATTCCTTATTCTGAAAAAGAAGCAAATTTAGTTATTGGTTACCCAGATTATCCAGACAATATAAAATTGGATTTAAATGATATGTGGGATAAATTCTATAATTTAGCATGTGCTAAATTAGATCAACACCTTAAAATAACAGACAACTTTGAAATTACAAGGTATATGATGGGCATATGCGGTAAACCTAAAATTGATAATACATATTTTGTTGGAAATTGTTTTGGGAGCATGACCCCAGGACTCGGATTTGGCCAATATGCATCCATATTAACAGGCGTTTTTTCGGGACTCGATATTTGTAAAGAAGGAAATTACGAAGAACTTACTAAACCTTTAGTTGAAAATTATAACCATTCTCTTGCTTTAAGAAGATTTTTAGAGAATTTAACTGATGATCAAATTGACTTTGCTGTTAAAAATTTAGATAAGCAAATCATGAGTAAAGTTGCTAATAAGATTTTTAGTAAAAATAGCAGTATAGATTTACTCAAATTATCAACTCCATTTATGAAATTATGGAGTAAGTAGCAAGATCTTATTGTTATTATTGCACAAAGAGCACCTCAAATGAGGTGCTCTTTTTTATATGATACTTAACCAAGTTAACCTATTCGCAGACATTAGGAATGGGTAGATTAACGAAAGTGCAACTGGAAAAAGCAATCGGCCATAAACTTTCAAATGAAAATATTTTATGTACGGATTCTTGGCGTGCCTTTAAAACATACGTTGCTGGAAAAGAAATGGTTATTCACCAATTCAAGTCTGACGGGCAAGTTCGTACAAAGGGGCTTTATCACATACAGAACGTCAATAATTACCACCGCAGGTTGAAGGGTTGGATACAACGGTTTAATGGCGTCGCAACCAAGTATTTGAACAATTACCTTGCATGGTTTCAAGTGCATTCATCACCAAAGAAAGGAAGTCACAATAAATGACTTCATAATTAAAGGAAATTTAATTCCAAATAAGGAAACATATGATACGCTTAGGCTGTCTAAGTTTATTAAATAATCATATTTCTTATTCGACTAACGAATCAGGTGAACAGATAAAAACCATTCATTCGTAGAGGGACATTTTTCGAGGGGGCATTTTTTTGAGTAAAAAATTACTGTTTTTTATTTCTATGATTGTCATAGTAGCATTGGGATATTCTTTGTATTATTTTAATCAATATCATATTGAGGATAATGATTTATCTATTCAATCTAATTTAGAAACCTGGTTGAATCGACCAAATGGAATAGAAATCAATCCAAAAGTATTAAAGGTAGAACAATTAGGGGATACAACTTCACATATTATTCTTTTTCAATTAGATAATGGAAATTATGGGTATTCTCGTTTAGTAAAAGGTGTAAATGGAAAGTTTAAGATTGATATTGCAGGGTACGGTTCTGGATTTCATAATTCATCTTATCAAGTCATTGACACTAACAAAGGAAAGTATATGATTTTATACGGTGGAAATCCTGATTTTAAAATTGACCATATTTTAGCTACTGCTCATACTGGTGAATATGATTTTATATTCGATGTTTCCGAGGATAAAACGTTTTTGCAATCCGCAAAAATACCAACTGGCGTAGAAAGACCTTATCCTGTTAAATTATCTTTTTATGATAATGACAATAATGAGATTGAATAATTTCTCTCTTATTGAAGTAAAGGATAGCGTAGATGGAGAAGCCATTATTAACAACGAAGCAAACTTTCATATAATTGGAAGTTTGCTTATTATTTGAAATCAATATTAAACTTTAACCTAGCCTAATAAAAAAATAGAGGCTATCTATCAGTTAAATCCTGATGGATAGCCTCTCTCTCAACCTATTTTTTCTTTTTCATGCCGAATGGCCACCATACACCACGGTCAAACGATACCGTGATAGCTGGGATCAGCAGTGGCAAGACAATTAATCCATAAAGCAGTAATCCAATTACGACGATTGACGCAATTTGCATCAAACTCAATACGCCTGAAGGTAACATTGCCCCAAATGTACCTGCTAAAATAATAGCGGCTGTGATGATGACAGTGCCCATTTTCTCCATTGAAATACGCATCGCTTCGCGCACAGTTATTCCTCTCGCCGCTTCTTCTCGGAAACGATCGAGTAAGAATATGGAATAGTCTACACCGAGTGCGACTAACATGACGAATCCAAAGAATGGTACTGCCCAGCTAATGCCGTCATAGCCTAATAGATTCACAAAAATTAACTCTGCTATTGCGATTGACGTAAAGTACGTTAATAACAACGAGCCAATCATGAATAATGGCATAATTATCGAACGGAACATAATAGCTAATACCACAAACAAGCTAATCAACATAATCATTACAGTACTCTTGAAATCACTTGAAGAAATGTCAGCTAAATCACTGTTGATACTTGAAATACCGCCAAATGCAATATCGGCATCTTCAAAAGGTGTTCCTTTCACTTCAGACGCAGCCGCTTCTTTCAAACGGTGAACCGTGTCGATGGCTTCAGGTGAATATGGATCATCGGATAACACAACTTCCATTTTTATGCCGTTGCCATCTGCAAATGTGTAACGCTCTAACACTTGAGCGAAATCTTCATTTTCAAGCGTACCTGCTGGAATAAACAATCCTGTAGCACGCACACTGTCACTTTCACTCATCGCAGACATCATGTCGCTAACTTCCGTTAAACCATCTGCAATTTGTGTAAGTCCTTCGCTTGATGCTGATAGTCCATCAGTTACTTGTGATAAACCTTCACCATCTCCCCCTGCACTTGCAAGACCTTGTTGAATTAGACCAAGCTGTTCGTTAATTGCGGACAAGGCACCAACAGTTTGTTGTACATTGCCTGTTTGTTGCAACCCTTGAGTCGCTAGTGTTAATTGTTCATTTAACTGACCAAGACCTGCAGCTACTTCACCAAGTCCACCACTTTCACCGGCACTAGCTAAACCACCTTGAATTTGCTCTAGTCCCGCTCCAATTTCAGTTAATCCTTCGCGAGCCTCGGTTAAACCATCTGCCATCAAGCCGAGTTGACGATCAACATATAGGTCATCGATGATTTCACCTGTTGGACGTGTAACGGTGCGGATCTTATCAACACCTTCAATTTGTTCAAAGCGCTGACTCAATCGTTCTACGTATGGAATCATTTCTCCATTTGCTAGCTGTTCATCTGACTTGATAATTACTTGAACAGGCAATGAATCGCCTTTTCCAAAGCCATTCTCAATGGCACGTAATCCTTGAACTGATTCATAGTCATCCCCAATTTCGTCCACCGTGTTAAACGATAATGAGTTATTATATGTTAACAATAACGGCACCGTTATAACGGCCACTACTAGTATCGATACGACTGGACGATTGACGGATAGTTTACTCATCCTACTCCATAATTTGCTATCATGATGCGCTGCTGATTTTTTTGATGGCCAAAATAGTTTCTCTTTTAACACCAACATTAACACAGGCACAATGGTAAACAGCACAAGCAATAACACCGCTATACCGACTGCTACCGCTACCGCTGATTTAAATATTGGGAAATCGGCAAAACCAATGGCGAAAAATCCAATAAAGACGGCAAGACCACTAATGAACAATGTGCGTCCCGCTGTTTTGTAGGTATTCACAATGGCTTCTTCGACTGCGTGACCTGCCGATAATTCTTCTTTGTAGCGACTTAACAGTAAAATACAGTAATCCGTTCCAATACCGAATAATATGGCCACTAAGAAAATTTGAGTGTAGTTCGAAACTGGGAAGCCAAACCAATCGATGAAAAATGCCACCAATGATTGGCTAAGTAAATACGTAATCCCCACTGCCACTAAAGGAACGAAAGGCGTTACAATGGAGCGAAAAACCGCAAGTAATAAACCGAAAATCAAAACGACTGTAATAATTTCCGTACGCTTTAAGCCATCTTGTGCGCTTTTATTGACGTCGTTATTAATGATTGCCTCACCCGTTACATACGCGACCATATCAGACGGAATAACAGTTTCACGAATGTCTTCTGCAACTTGATTTACTTCTTCATCGGTGCCATCTACAGTAATGGGAATGAGCACCGTTTGTTGATTTTCAGAAACGAGCTGACTTTCTAACTCTTTGCTTTCCACCGGGTTTAATACACTTGTCACGGTTTCTGAAAGCGCTACAATATCCTTTGCCATAGTACTCAATTGGTCACGGACATCATTCGTTAATGGTTGATCAAGTTCCACTACGACGGAAATCGTTTGATCACTATCCCCTGCGCTTGCAAGCATTTGAGCGGCTTGTTGTGAAGATGCATCATCGGACAGTTGGAATGAGCCCGCTTCCTCAGCTTGTTTCGTTAAATCAGGAGCCATTAAAAATAGAGCAATCGTTACAATCAGTAAGGCAATCGTAATTGGCCATTTCAGTTTTAAAATCGTACGCATTCTTTAAACTCCATTCATTTTCAAGATTTCTTTTACCTTGCGAAATGTCACTAAAAACTGTTCAATTTCCTGATCATCCACTTTATTAGTCATCAATTTCCCAATGTATTCATGTAATACTGCGTCAGATCGTTTGATAACCGTTTCCCCTCGTGCAGTGAGAACAAGAATTTTCTCTCTTTTATCACCTGAAGGTTTAATACTAATGACTTCTTTTTCAATCAGTTTCTTTAAGCGATTGGAAATGGCACTCTTATGTACGCCTTGCAAAATGGCAAGTCTACCTGATGTAATTTCTCCTTCTTTATAAATCAATTTCAACACTTGCATTTGTTCGGGTGAATATTCTCTCCATAGTGGATCATCCACGCTGCGAATCACACGTTCGGTACCGTATATTAGTACTTCTTCAAATAGTGAAACAGCTTCTTGTATTCTCTTATCCAAAATAGTTCACCCCCTAAACCAATAACGTTAGTTTAGGGGGTGAACTATTAAAAGTCAACCATTAATGTTCGTCAATATGTTGTCGTAATGGACACTGTCATACTTACTACACTATTACCTGAAGAATAAGACAGCCATCTATTTATTGAATTAACGAGAATCACATCAAAGAAAGTCGGTCTTAGCATGTTAGTCTCCATATACTAAAAAAAACATGAACACAGGGTTCTTGGCATACCAATTTAATGTTAAAAAATCTCCTCAACAATGTCGAGGAAATGGCTATTATGAATAAACAAGTGATTGTTGACCATTTCTGACTACTAGGCGATCACGTCCGAGCTCTTTTGCTTCAAATAACAGTTGATCTGCGTAATTATACGCACGCTCCATTGGTAAGTCTTCAGACATTTCATTGAAATACAAACCAAATGATGCACTATACGAGATCGATGTTTCCACTCCATTAAACTCCACTTCAACCGGATGGTCACTTACATTCAGACGCAGAGACTCAAGCAATTCCACGCATTCTTCATAACCACGACCTCGCAAGAAGAGTGTAAATTCTTCTCCCCCACTTCGAAAGACTAAATCCTCTTTGCCTGTATGAGATTTTAACATTCCGGCGAAATGTTCAATAACATAGTCACCAACGGAATGATTATAGTTGTCATTGATACGTTTAAATTTATCGATATCTGCAACGACAATAGCTAACAATTCACCTGTACCATTAATTTCTCGCATTTTTTTATCCATCATTGCTCGGTTTGACAACCCCGTCATGAAATCTGAGTAGGCCATTTCACGGAAACGGTCACGTTCCAATTCATTTTTAACACTTTCTTGTTTCGAAACGAATGACCTGCTGACCATGAAGTTTAAAGTGAACAAAATAATTAACATTTCCCACTGGTTTTCCATAACGAAATAGTATAAAAGTGCATTCGTCAAAGCAACTTTAGCAATATCGAGTATACTTCTACCTTTAATGAATACGACGACTTCACTCCAAGAGTGTAAATTGCCACTAAAATAAAACGATAACAGCATAAGAATATTGCCCTGAAAACTAATAAGTAGTGCAGTCAAAAAGAAAAGAAGAAAGAAACCAAAAGGAATCATTTGTGCATATGGATATAAAGAGAAAAAGAAAATAAAGCCTACCGTATGATACAACGTGAAAGATCCAATATTATATAATGTATCGGTAAATTCATCTTCATCGGCCGTCTTTGCCACTTTCCGTTGAAAATAAGTAGTAAAGCGATTGACAATTTCAAAGAGCAACAGTCCAAATGGTCCTGCAAACAAAGCAAATGATTGGCTATAGGATATACCGTAATCGAAACTTAAACTTCCTTTTTCTTGTAAAATTTTTTGGTTAGAATACATAGCAGAAAAAACAAGATAAATAGTTACTACGAGTATATATTTTTTTAGATCTATATCGAGTGGTGCAAACGAAAATCCGATAATAATACTGGCTACAAACAGAAAAACATCAAAAATTTTGTACTTCTTCATTTCGTGCACCTACTTACTCTGAGTATTCAAATTATAGCATAGCAAAGAATAATTGAATGTAAAATTCTGATACATTTGATATAACTTCACAGGGTAATATAGGGTTTCATTCAGATAAGCCTTTGCTGTTAATTAGATTTCTTATTAAATATTGTGATAATGTCCCAAATCCTCAACTTTAACCTACATATACTAGTACTTAAGGCGATATGGAGGTGTTGGTATGAGTGGTGGAGCAGGCTATGGTCATGATGCTGGTGGAGGATTTGCTTTAATTGTCGTGTTATTTATCCTACTGATTATTGTAGGAGCAGCGTTTGTTTGTTAATAAAGGAAAATAAAAATAAGGAATGTTAGGAGGAATTTTTATGTCATATGGTCCTGAATGTGGGTATGGCGGACCTGTTGCTGGAGCTGGACATGACGCAGGCAGTTCGTTTGTGTTAATCGTCGTATTATTTATACTGCTTATAATTGTCGGTGCCGCTTGGTGCTAAGTTATAAATAGAAATTTTTAAAAAAGTAGAGGGTGACTTAAGGTCGGATCAAAACGACTTAAGCCCCTCTTTTTTTATTCAATTTCCTAATGGACAAACCCCTAGTCCATTTACCTCGTTTCAAACGGTACTTTCTTTTTAAATAGTAACCACAAACATACGAAAATAATAAATGTCACGATTTCTAGTGACACTATGTACCACGGATAAGGGCCTAGCAAATCAAGTAGGCTTCCTTGTGTGGGCTTAGTTCGTAAAAACATATAGTTTCCTTGAAGAACAACATTTATAGCAAATACAATGGGAAGCAATACGTTTAATGCAACCATTGTTTTAATGATTCCTTTAAAGGTAGGGCGGTATCCCTTCACCCAAGTAAAATAAAGAGCCGTGGAAATTATTCCAATATGTGTATAAAAAAAGTGGAAGTATCTGAAGTGAGGAAAACTGAGATCTAAAACAGGTGTCGCTATAGCTTGAAGAGCTCCACCAATTCCTGCATAAAAGACGAAATCATAGACATGTTTATTGCCAGTCCAAAGAAGCACAATCGTCATAGCCAAACTAATACTACATAATTCAAGCGGCAACGAGTTACTTAAGTTCCACCTTTCTGTTTGAAAGAGCCACACATAATAAATAGTATCTATGATTAATAACGTCAACGCAAAAAGACGTTCGTTTAACCGTTTGTTCTTGGGTTGAATAGACGACCATTTCTTTCTTACTATGAACAGCAGAAAAATGATTATGCATAACACTACTACTGCGCCCAAATGTGCTGTTGAAAACATAACAAAAGAAGGTCCGTCTTTTTCTATCATTTTTATCACTCATTTCACATTCATCTCTATTATTTACTATTCGTTTTCTTGATACAAAATTCCTTTTTATTTGAATTGATTTGAGTAGATTCATGATTGATCACACATTAATTTAACCCTTTTTTGAAAAAAAAAGGATGCTACTAGCTATTTGTCGAATAATAAATAGAGGTCTAAAAATAGACAGATTGTGAGGTCATATCCAAATGAACACGACACTAGAGAAAGTTATGTCTCAACTCGAGGAACTCGGATCAGAGAATAGTAGAGCTAGTTACGAAAAGCTTGGAGCTGGCACGAAGCAATTTGGCGTCGGCGCTGTCAAAACAAGAGCGATTGCGAAGAAAATCAAAAAAGATCATCCACTAGCGTTGGAACTTTGGCAAACTGGAAATAGCGATGCACAGTTTTTAGCAGCGCTCATTATGAACCCAAGTGAGCTATCAAAACATCAAATTGAACAATTGGTGGATGAGATTTCCTACAGTAAACTACTAGATGAAGTTGTCGGCAAAGTCGTTATGAATACCCCCTACGCCAAAGACTTTGCAAACGAATGGATGAACGCATCCGAAGTATTCAAAGCACGTGCAGGTTGGCATATTCACATGATGTATGCGGTAAGAGTGAACCTATCCAATGAGGAAATTAATTCACTACTTCATACCATCGAATCCGAAATGAAAGATGCACCACCATATAAACAAGAGACGATGAACAAATGCCTCGTTGAGATTGCTCTGCATCACGATTCATATACAGCTCGTTGCCTAGAAATTGGTGAAAGACTTGGTCAGTTAAGTGATAAAAAGGTCCATAAAGGGTGTACGTCTCCATATGCACCTGAATGGATTGCTGCTGTTTTAGCGAAGAGGTTATAGAGAGATTTCATAAGGTTCAAGGTGCAAATAGGATATTCCATACAGTATCAACTATGATTTTCGTTACATGCGGACACTTTCCGCGGGCGGTCCGTGAGCCTGAAAAACCTATGCTCCTGCGGTTACTCGTCGCAAACGAATTGTTCACAATTCGTTGCCTGCGGGGTCTCACCTGACTCGCTTTTTCCGCCGGAGTCGCCGCATTTCACTACAATCATTCACCTATATAAAAATCAACAGTGATAACCATATAGTTTTAAAAATAAATATAAAAATTCGTCCTAAAATGAAAGTACCTTAGTGGACGATTTTTTATGTTAATAGAATTAACTAGAGTCACATCAAATAAATTCCATTTTATCAAGTTAGTCTCCATATACTATGAACAAAGGGTTCTTGGTACATCAATTTTATATACTTTCCTATGTTTTTAAAAAGCAGCTTCTAATGCAAGCTGCTTTTTTGCGTTTATTTTTTTATGAGGACTTATCTTCTTTTGATAACTATCTACACCTTATTATTAAGAACTGCATGTTTGCCATTAACGTTTTATGAAAAATAACTAAAATTTAAATTAAAACTATTCTATCACCTTTTTTGTGAGAGTATTTTTCAAGACGCCCAAGCATGTCTTGTAAAACCTCATACTCTATTAAAAAAGGAGGTGAAAATAGATGTCTTGTAAAAGTAAATACACAGTACCTTTAGGTTCTATCGGTCGCTGTGATTGTAAATGTCCAAGGAGACCAGAATTAGATCGCTTTTTAACATTGACTTTCGAAAATTGTGTCCCTTTCGCAGGTGAGTCCAACACAGAAGCGAACATTATTTTTGATGTAGAACCAAATTCACTACCAGTTGTTTTAGCTGGTACGATTGAAAATTTCAGTGATGACGGGATTAACGTCATCTTTGAAAGAAGTTCTGGAAACATCTCACGAACAATTTTAGCTAATTCTTCTCTATCATTTGTTTATGACGATGTAACTCGCGTTTCAGTTTTTGGTTTTGGTCAAGAGTATACTGGATCTTTCAAGTTCCAAGCAACGTACACGTTTGAAATCTAATCATTTCAAATGGAAACAGGCACGTCTAGATTTAGACGTGTTTTTTTAATCTATTCATATTACGAACTGTTAGTAAAAGAGAGGTATATCAAGTTAATTTCCCATGCATATTAGTTGGCGTTAAAAATCCCCAACTAAGCTTGTTTGCTTATTATTTAATAATTGTTTAGGTGAAGATATATATAACCATCCAATACTAAAAACTTGATGATATATCTTGAAAAAATAACAGCTATTTTTTCAAGATATATGTTCATAATTTTAGCCCTTTTCTCTAGTCATAACACTCTACAGAGTCCAAATCCTTATGTTGTTGTTTTAAAATTAAAAAATATTATACAAAGGTGAGAATCTTAAGTTTTTCATGTGCCTTTACATACCACCATAGTTGTAGGAAATCATCGAAACATAAAAATAAGCAGCTCAACAAAAGAGCTGCTTTTGAACATTCACTTATTATTTTTGATCAGGGCGAAACCTTCTTTTAATAAACATAAATAAAATGGCTCCAATAACCCCCAAAATCAATAGTACTGGTAAATTCCCAATGAAAAATACGATTAATGCGGAGCCAGCTGCTAATATCGAGTTTGTGCTTGTAGCCAGTTGTTTTTTTGTTTTTTCCCATGTATTTAACTCTTTGCTATCTATCGCTGGAACAACCACTCGGTTTTCATACATCGTTAGTTCAATCGTCGAGAAAGACGTTTGATTTTCAAGAAATTTCATATTGCCTACCATGACTTCAATTTCTTCTTGAACCTTTGCTAAATCTGCAGAGATTTTCAACAAATCCTCTGTTTTTTGTGCATTGCTCATAAACTCAAGCAAGCGTTCCTCTACTGCTCGTTTGGATTTCACGCGTGATTGCAAATCCACAAATTGTTCCGTGACATCCTGACCAGTCACATTGCGTTCTATTACATCAGCTGCTTCCCCTTCAGCATCTAAAAGGAATGCTTGAAAATGTTTCTCAGGAATCCGAACGATCATTTTCCCACTGCTGGTATCATCATTTTCTTTATAGACACTTGATTCAACAATATAACCTTCATATTGCGTGACCTTTTTTTCAATATTACTCTGTGCTTTTTTTAACTCTTTTACGTTTACACTCATGATCGCTTTGTGAATAATCATTCTTTCCGTTGTTGCTTCCGGAGATTTCTGTTCCACCTCATCTCGCTCTTCACTCACTACTTCACTTTCTTCTTCTGCTGATTCATCAGAGTCTCCTACTGCTTCATTCGAACTAGGTGCAACAGCTTTGTCTTCTGTAGAGTCATATGAAGATTCGGAATCACCTGCACTACATGCTGCCAGGAGTATAAATAAACTCGAAATTAGTAAAACAAAAATGATCTTTCTCATCATCGAATGTCCCCCCTGTCTCTATACCTATTTATGACGAATGGGGAAGGAAAAATGTTACAGTTCGTTACATTATATTTTTGAAATTGTAATATTTCTAATTTAGAGTTCTTCTTTTAACTTGATACAATAAAACCCCCATGCAGCTTTCACATGAGGATTTTATCAATTTATTTATCGCTATTCATTTACAACAAAGTCTTCCTCATCACCAGGAGCGTTATATGTAACGTATGTTCCTGCGATGAGATCATGTATAGCGCGTTTATCTTCTCTTAGGCCTACCATAAATGCACTGACAATCGCTGCGATTCCAAGAGTAACGATATAAATCAACGCTGCGACGACAACACGCATTAACATAGCTCCAATACCTAGTTTACTGCCATCGACTTTAACAATCCGAATTTTCATTATTCGTTTACCCACGGTATAACCGTACCAAAGGATAGGTACTATGATTGAATATAGTATGTTTAGAAGAGATGAAAAACTTTCATCTTCCCAATTGCCCGTCAAGAGGTAAAAAATAATGCCGAGCGGTACACTAATAACCAAGGAGTCCATTATACTGGCTAAAAGTCGTACCCAAAAACCTGCTGGATTTGTCATGATGTTCCTCTTTTCATATTGTACATAATAACTATATTACCAAATCAATCTTTATAAAGAACTAGTAATTCTATTTTTTGTATTAAATCGCACTATAATTTTAGACAGTCACATTTCCTTTGGAGCTTTCATGCCTAGAAGTCTTAATGCTTGTTCTAAGACAATAACAACACTCTGGACTAAAGAAACTCGGTACGCCATCAAACTTGAGTTAGTGACGATTTGAACGTTTCCGTAAAATGAATTGAATGCCTGTGCTAATTCCACCGCATATTTTGCCATTAAAGAAGGATCTAGCTCAGTTGTAGCTCGGTTGACGACAGCTGGGAATTGTTCTAGGCATTTGATTACTTCCCACTCATGATTATTGACTTCTTCAACGCTAAACTCACCCACCACTCCCGCTTTTCTCAGAATCGAGCATGCTCTAGCATAGGTGTATTGCAAATAAGGACCAGTTTCACCTTCTGTTTGTAACATTTTCTTCAAATCGAATTCGATGTCATGTTTTCGATGTTGTTTTAAATCACTGAAAATAATGGCACCTACTCCAATTTCTTTTGCTACTTCTTTTTTATTCAACAGGGATGGATTCTTTTCGTCAATAGTGTCCTCTGCTAATTGAATGGCTTCTTTTAACACTTCTTCTAATAAAATAATTTTCCCTTTACGCGTCGATAATTTTTTTCCATCCTTCAAAATTAACCCAAATGGAATATGTTGAAGCGTATCCGCCCACTTATAGCCCATTTGGTGTAGCACCGACTTCAACTGTACAAAATGCAAGCTCTGTTCATTTCCCACTACGTACAGTGATTTCACGAACTTATGAGTGTTATGTCGATCTATTGCAGCCGTAATATCTCTCGTTGCATACAATGTCGCACCATCAGACTTTTTGATGATACAAGGGGGCATATTCTCTCCTACATTTACAACAAGTGCACCATCCGATTCGACTAACAAGTTCTTTCGTTGTAACTCTTCAACAATTGGATCCATTTTATCATTGTAATAGGCTTCACCTTTATACGAATCAAAGGTCACTCCCAACACATCATAAATTTTTTGAAATTCTTTTAAGGATTCTGTTCGAAACCATTTCCATAGTGCTAATGCCTCCAGATCACCATCCTCCAAAGATTTAAAAGCGGCTCTCCCTTGATCATTTAAAGAATCATCAAGTTCTGCTTCCTTGTGAAAACGAATATAAAGTGCCAATAACGTTTGGATTGGCGCTTTCTGCACTTGTTGTTCATTGCCCCATAATCGATAAGCCACCAGTAACTTTCCAAATTGAGTTCCCCAGTCCCCAATATAATTAATCTTTACTGGTTGATACCCACTTTTTTCAAGCAATAACGCCATGCAATTCCCAATGACTGTCGATCGCAAATGCCCCATTGAAAAAGGCTTCGCAATATTCGGGGAAGACATATCAATGGTTACTACGCCGCCTCCGCCGACGTTTGAAGAACCATAGTGGTTTACTTCATATAAAATTGTATTCATAATCGACTGCGTAAATCCCGTTCTCTTCATAAAAATATTTACGTACCCATTTAGCGCTTCGACTTTTTCAATGGTCGGATCCTGAATGTTGCCTGCTATTTCTTCAGCAATTAACGTAGGAGACTTTTTCATTTTTTTCGCAAACTGAAAACAGGGCAGCGTAAAATCTCCTAGACGTGCATGAGTAGGTACGTCAATCATCTGTTTATCAATTAACTCCGTTGTGTGTTTTTGAAGAATGTCTACCACTTTCTGTTTCATATGAACTCCTCCGATAGTATATAAATATATAAAAAAAGCCCTCGTCTCATCAAACACATGAGACGAAAGCTTAACTTCCGCGGTACCACTCAAATTACCCCATATAGGGCCACTTTCTCATAACGGTGAGTCACCGGCTTTTTCTACATTATTCGAAAAAGCATCTCCGAAGTGCGCTTCACAAATCTTCACAACCAGGCTCACACCATCCCCAGCTCGCTAAGTGTTCAGTATTTGGTACTCTCTTCGTCTTGGATATTGTATTTGAATTTATCAAAATGAAAAGAGGAAGTCAAGTTATTTTTAGGAATAAATGTAAACATAGCTAGGTGTGCTTAAAGTAGAGTTAAGGGAAGTTCTCTTTCTTTGTAAAGGTTGATTTCCGTTGCAGACGGACGCTTTCCGCGGGCATGGCCTCAGCCTCCTCGACGAGCAAGCTCGTCTGTGGGGTCTTCCGCTCATGCTAATTCCGCTGGAGTCGCCGTCTTCCACTACAATCACTAGAACGAACAGGATATGTATAATATTACTTACTATGTAGTGATATGGAGGAAAACAGCCTCGGCTACTGTTGTTACTCGTCGCTAGAAAGATTGCTCCTGTTTCTGTTCCTTCAATGCTTTAATGTCATAGATACATCAGATATAACTTGAATAGCTAAGTGACTACAGGCTTCACGCATAGGTTTGGATATAATATTTCTTTTTGAATATTGATCATGTTGTTTAAAGCTCCAGATTGCGATTTAAAGATGTTATCTTATTCAGTAGAATAGTTATGATAAACCACATTGTAAAGGGGAGAATACTATTGAGTATTGGACATGAGTACTTGAAAGTTATACAAGAAAGGTTTAAAAGCGTTAAAGTCCTTGGTGATAAAACAATAAGTCAATTATCGGAAGAGGATATTCATTGGGTCTTAAATAGTGGTTCGAATAGTATAGCAGTTATTGTAAAACATCTAAGTGGGAATATGATTTCTAGATGGTCTGACTTTAAAACCTCAGATGGAGAAAAATCTTATAGAAACCGCGAACAAGAATTTGTAAATGATATTTCGTCAAAGCAAGAATTGATTTCAATATGGGAAAAAGGGTGGCATATACTTTTTGAAACATTAAATGATTTAGTAGAACAAGATTTATTAGAGAATATTTATATTCGTGGTGAAAGTCACACTATACTTGAAGCAATAGAAAGACAGTTGGCTCATTATGCTTATCATATAGGCCAAATCGTTTATATTGGAAAGCAATTAAAAGATGAGAATTGGTTAAGCCTCAGTATTCCCAAAGGTAAATCGGAAGAATACTTAAATCTCAAGTTGAAAAGATGATTGGTAAATGCAAACATTGTAATTTTATCGATGAGAGAAAATCACCGACTTAAAGAATAAACAAAACTCAGCCATCTCTGAAAAGTGGTGGCTCGCTTCCTTGGTACGCAAGTGTCCCTCAAAATTAAGGCTACTCACTAAATGCATATAACTGAACTACCGATCCATAGCATCGTTAAATAAAGCCGTCACATATAAACGCTTTGTGGCACTTAGAATCGCTGCATATAATACACCAAATATATTCTTAACTCGTCCTCGTTTATAGGCATTGACCACGGAAAGAATCGCGCTAATATAGTCTTCTTCATACTCCTCAAACATCATGGTTCGATCTATTTTTGCTTTAGCTCGCAGCATGATGCCATACACTTTATAAACGGTATTCATGTCAAAGAAAGCACCCAAAATACGTCCGATTCTTTCTGGTAACTTGGTAATTAACCCCTCCTTAATCGCGTCCTCTGTATCATATGTATCCTGTATAAGATTATTAGAAAGAGAGGTTTGTTTCTCGATTTCAGGAGATTGAACGCTTACAGGCGTAACACTTTCGGTAGAACTGCGAGTGATCATAGTCGACTTGTCTTCAAAGGGTAAAATACGAAGAATGTTCGCACCATAGCCTTTTGAGACGCGACGTATAAACGAGATTTTTTCGATAATATGTAACTTCGCCAATTTACGAATGGCACGACGAATCGTCACATCTGACTTTGACAATGCCTTCATGATCGTTTCTACTTTCAAATGAGCAGCCCCAGGAAATTTACAAGAGTATCGACTAAGTAAAGATAGGACGTCGCGATCCGTTTGGATTAACTCATGATAATGGGCATTGGTATGCTGCTGAACATGCTTATCCATTTCTTTGACGCTAGTAAATGTTTGATACTCTGATAAATAATACATAGTCTGCTCCGATCGCCACTCTCTACTTGTTAAGTAGTTGGGGTTTATTTGTATGTTTGGATATTCAGGTTTTTTGCCTTAGTAGTCCTTACATAGAACAAACTGATCAGTGAGGAGACAATTTTTTAAAAAATATTTTAAGATGAAAAAAAACGCCTTCTTTACGAATGAATATCGTAAATGAAGGCGTTAATATATTCTATGTACTGTTAAGTAAATTTCCGACGTGACTTACGCAGCCTGCGAAACTGTGCAATTTCTTTAAATAAAAACTGCCAATATGCAAAAGAGAACAGTAATAAAAATACAATCTTAAAGCCCTGTCTCCATTCATTGAAATACACATAATAGCTAATCGCCGCGAACGCAGTCGTGTAGAAAATAATTCCCCATAAAAGCGACTCGCGTTTAATGTAGAATTTGATCATAAATAACAACACACAAACGCCTAACAACACCCACTTTAATGTATCGAACTCCATATATTTCTCCCCTTACAATCCAGATTATTTCCTATAATTCCTTAGAATCATTCCATGTGCCTGTTGCATCCCAAGCTTCTCATAATACCCTTGCAACTCTTCATCACACATTAAATCTATCATATATATGTCATTTAGCAATTCGAATATAGATCTTAGCAGTTCTTAATTGCCTTCATATTGGTAAGTGTATTTACCATTAATACAACCCATATCTGGTTACAATATGAATTGTCACAAAATACTGTTTAATATTGATTCGCGTTAAAGGGACTAAGTCAGATAATTTGTTATGTTTTAAGCAAGAAAATAATATCACTCATAGTGCAATTCGATCTTTAAACTTCACTAATAATGCTGTATAATAAAGAAGAAAAGCGAAAGGGTGTTCGTATATGCAAAATTCTAAAATTAATGTAATTGAATTATTTGCTGGTGTCGGTGGCTTTCGTTTAGGTCTCGAGAAAGCGAACCCCGATTTATTTAAAATAGTTTGGGGTAACCAATGGGAACCTGCTCGAAAAGCTCAAGATGCTTTCGATTGTTATGTAGAAAAATTTAATAATGGAATACATTCGAATGAAGATATAACAAAAGTTTCAGACGAAACATTTGTAGATTTAGAGCCAAATCTAGTAGTAGGTGGTTTTCCATGCCAAGACTACTCAGTAGCACGCACTCTTTCTGGAGAGAAAGGGCTCCAAGGTAAAAAAGGAGTCTTATTTTGGGAAATTAAGAGAGTAATCGAAAATACACAACCTAAGTATGTTCTTTTAGAAAATGTAGACCGTCTTTTAAAATCACCGTCATCACAGCGCGGACGTGATTTTGCGGTTATGTTGGCAACTTTTAGAGATTTAAATTACACCGTTGAATGGCGAGTTATAAATGCTGCTGATTATGGCTTTGCTCAAAGACGACGACGCGTCTTTATCTTTGCATATAAAAATGGCATCGCTTTTGACCAATTCCAAAGTAAGTACTCTGAAGATCAAATTGTTTTTAATGAAGGTTTCTTTGCTAAACCTTTTCCAGTTGAGTTTGAACCATATAAAGATAGAATAACTTCTGTCGCCTTACCGAATGATATAGTATCCCTATCAGATAATTTCTCATTTGGATTTCATACTGCCGGCTATATGAAGGAAGGGCAAGTTTTCACCACACAAGTCATCCCAAAAGAAGAAAAGCCAGTAACTTTGCGTAATATTCTTATCGCTGAAACTGAAGTGGATGAAAAATTCTACTTATCCGAAGCGACAAGTGAGAAATTTTCATATCTTCGTGGACCAAAGAAAATTGAACGGAAAACGGCCGATGGACATGTCTATCAATTTTCCGAAGGTGGAATGTCACCTGTAGACGATTTGGACAAACCCGGTAGAACGATGCTAACAAGTGAAGGTTCTACAAATCGAAGCACTCACATTATTGAAGTGAATGGTCGAAAACGTTTCTTAACACCTCTAGAATGCGAACGTCTTAATGGATTCGACGATAATTGGACGAGCTCAATGTCAGACCGTATGAGATATTTTTGTATGGGTAATGCCTTGGTAGTTGGATTAATAGAGAGACTAGGCTTACGAATTGAAGAAATTGAAAAAACAAATATTCTTACCGATGTTCAATTAAAACTGGCATTGCAAAGCTGATACTTTATGTATCGGCTTTTTTCTATTTATGGTAAAATTTATACAATTACTATCCAAGAAGTGAGTGATACATATGTTGTATAAAACGGAAGCGGAGTTGCTTTATAAAGCAAAAGAAGCTGAAGGAAAAACTTTCGGTGAGATTGATAGAACAGGTCGTGTTGAAAACGAGAAATCGAAAGGTCATCTAGGACAAATCATCGAAGAAAGTTTCTTTGGTTATGAAGTGAATTCTAAGTCTGAAGCGGACTTTGCTGAATTAGGCATTGAGCTAAAAGTTACTCCGTTGAAGCTTAACAAGAATAAAACGATTTCAGCTAAAGAACGATTAGTCTTAAATATTATCAACTACCAGAAAGAAGTATTAACTACATTTGAGACATCAAGTTTTTGGACAAAGAACCAAAAGATTTTACTCATGTTCTATCAATGGATTCCTGAAGTTCACCGTTCTGAATATCAAGTGCTAAAAAGTCACCTTTTAACTTTTAGCGAGGAGGATCTACAAATTATTAAGAACGATTGGTTATTCATAACCAGTAAAATTAAAGCTGGTAAAGCACATAATCTTTCTGAGGCCGATACCATTTATTTAGGCGCATGTACAAAAGGGAAAAACAAAGATTCATTAAGAACTCAACCATTTAGTCCTATTTATGCCATGCAAAGAGCTTATAGTTTAAAGGCTAGTTTTATGTCTGGCGTGGCCAGACAAATTCTATCTAATAAAGACATGGTCTCAATTACTAATAGCCAAGAACTACAAAGTAAAACTCTAGAAGAAATTCTTCACGATAGATTTCTACCTTATATCGGTAAACCCCTTACTCAAATTGCATATGAAAATGGAATCTCAATCAATAATTCAAAAAGTTTCGTTCCTAATTTTATAAGTGCATTACTTGGAATTAAAGGAACTAAATTAGACGACATTGAAGAATTCTCTAAAGCAAACATTCAATTTAAAACGATACGACTTGAACCTAATGGTGTACCCCGTGAGCATATGTCATTTAAGAATATGAACTTTATGGAATGGGTTACTGAAGAATGGGATGTAAGTTGGCTAAAAAATCATTTTGAACAAACAAAATTTTTATTTGTTATTTTTGAATTCAGAGAAACGGAACGAGAAAATAAAAATCGAGAGTTATTTTTTATAGGTATTAAATTGTGGAATATGCCTATTCAAGAAATTGAATCACAATTAATGGAATTCTATCAAAATCTCCAACTTCAGCTTTTATTTGGGGTTCAAATTAATATGATTTCAAAGGGAAATACTGTAGTTGCCAGAAATAATTTACCCTCCCCCGGTTCCAATGGTCTCTGTCATATACGCCCTAAAGGGAGAAATGGGCAAGATAAAACTCCTTTACCTGATGGCCAAATGATTGCTAAGCAAGCTTTTTGGCTGGATAAAGATTATGTAGCAAATATAATTAATTAGGGAGTTGAAGAAATGGCAGGATATATCTTTACACTTGATAATATTGAATCTTTAAATGAACTGATTTTAAACGGGGTTTATAGCACGAACCTAAATGTTCCTCTAAAAAACCAATGGTTAATACATCACGAGGGTACTTTCACTGATTATCTATCAATGTCTGAGGGCGATAATGTTTACTTTTTCATAAAAAGAAAAATATATGGTGTTGGAAAACTTGTTAATATTAATGGTGATTGTAAGCATTTAAACTTTCCCGGCGCAGACATTCCACTTACAGCAAAGTTTCCAGCACTAAAAGATAAAATGATACTGAATAAGTCCACGTTTAACCTAGGCAATCGATTTTTATGTACTTTTGAAAATGCTCCATACTTTTTTAAGACCGGCATTGACATGGACGATGTATTATCTTCAAATCCACGAGCTTTCAAAATGCTACGTGTACTATCGAGATTATCTTTTATTAAGATAGATGATGTTGAAAACAAAGCATTATGCGACATAATTTTAAAAACAAATGAAAATGAAATTGCTAATCCAAAAAACATCTTTTCTTATTCAGATAAATTACATAACCGGGTGAAGTCGTTAATAGACATCAACTATAAAGTGAACGCGAATAATATCTTAGCCTTAGCTGCAAATGGATCAAAGATGAAACACGAAATGGCAATTGAAGCAGGAATAATAGACTATATAAAAAATACCACCAATAATATATTCGGTGATTGGGATTATTTATCGCATCAAGTTGTCGCTTCGCCTTTTAAGCCAGTTCATTATATGGACAAGATGGATATATTCGGATACAGGTTTATACCTTCATTTACAACAATTTCGAAATACCTAACTATAGAAATCAAAAGAGAAGTTGCTGATAAAGAAGTGATTAACCAACTCATGAAATATGTGGACTGGATAAATCACGAATATAGCTTTGGTGATTATTCGATGATTGAGGCTTTTGTAGTAGCTCAAGACTTCCCAGAGGAAGTAGTCAGATTAAGAAATGAGGCAGGTAAACGCACCTTTGTTAAAGGTCGGCATCCAGCCGTTACAATGCATTGGTCTAGTTTAAGATTAATTAAGTATATTTATAATGAACATACAAAAGAACTTGAGTTTATAGAGAAAGAATGAACTTTCTCAGTCTAAAGAAGTAACGCACAATCTATTTCCAGATATAAATGTTACATAAATAACTCAATAAAGAAAGAAAAAAACGACCGAAATTGTATCTTCGGTCATTCCCTTTATAGAATACAAGGTGACGATTCTTTAGTAACCATAAAAATGCAGTTTAGAATGGATGCATAAAAGTAAACTACATCAAGTGAAGTTGGCACCCTGAAAAAAAAGTAGTACCTTTACTGCCTGTTTAAAAGCTAGTACTTTGCATACTTTCAAACTGGCATTGCGCAACTCACTTAAAGTCCTAATTGCCCCTTAAACAAGCCAAGCTATTAGTATAGGATAAGGAGAATCATCACTATAAATTTAGCTTTCTAATCATGTCCTTTGCCATTTCCACGGCCTTCGGGTCTTCGTGATTCAATCTTTTTGACTGAATTAAATACTTCATAGCTTCAGGAACCTTATTCATTCGGACAATCTTCATTAACGAATTTACTCTTGTCCCTGTACCTCCAATCGTTCGATCTCTTTGATCTTTTTCAAAAATATTTTGTATAAAAATTTTTTTATACATACGGTCCGTTTCTAATCGGTTATAATTATCAAATACCTGCGCGGCATAATATCCCACAAACCAACAACCTGCCGATTCAATTGCTCTTTTTACTATTTTATCTTCCAAGATTAATCACCTCAATACAATCGTATCATAAAGTTTGGTAATCGCATTTAGCCATTTTAAAGCTAACAACTGTATATAATCATTAATAATTAGGTGAGGATGCAACACCTTCAACTACCTCCAATGGTCAAAGGTTATCAGCTCTATCATACAACCTTGGAGTGGATATTATTTTGGTAGGAGTTTATTTCGACCTGATAACCTTTGGATAAAAACGAAGTAATTATTGGTAAACCATACCAATATCCCAAAAATTAAGACTTAATTTAAGGTTATCGTGTTGGTGTTCTTTAAATAAATACCAACCTAATAAATTATAATAAAATGGTCATAGAAAACAAAAAAGTGTCTTTATCAATCCTTTATAGGAACCGATAAAGACATTTTTATTAATTTCTACATTCTACAACAAGTTCTAACGTGCTTTAAACTATTTTACTTTTCCTTTTGTACTAGTGTCTTAGTACTAATCAATCTCATACAAAGTATTATCCGTCTCACCGATATATAGTGACGGATTACCTTTATAAATCAGAATAGGACTTCTTTTGCACGAGTCATGGAAACATAGAGAAGCTTCTGCTAATTTCAATTTGCTCGTGAATCTCTTCTTCTGAACAATACTTCATAGTCGGGTATTTTTCATCTAATCCAATAATAATTCCAACATCAAATTCAAGTCCTTTTGAGACGATGACATTTCTTAATGCATAACAATTTCTACCCGTGTCGGCCAAAATTCCGACAATGACATCCTTGCCAAATTCACAAGAGCTTGCTAAATGAAAAACACTATATTATTAGATCAACTGACTCAACACAGCAGCTGACTCTTCTTTGAATTCTTCCCAACAAGCCGATTGTTTCGCCCATTGAGTAACATTACGATCACCGGCTGAGTCTCGTAAATAATTCAATGCATTTTGAGCAATCGTTTTTATTATGCTATCCCATCTATTAGTAAGCGATTGTTTTTCCCAAACTTCTATTAAATCAATATCTTTACCGTAAAGATAACCTAGCATTGCTATTGTATAATAAATTACGTTTGCTCGATAGCCTTTCAAATTCATTTCTGTCACAATTTTTGTAACATAAGAATTTGTGATTTTACGTGCTATTAAAAGTTTATAGTAATCACTGTCAATACTTTTAATACTCACCGATCGACCATCTTCATCGGTCGTCTGCTTCCAATATTGACTATTTAAATTCATAAATTGTTTGAATGCTTCTTCGCCACCTTTACTGGAAACATGCGGATGGCCTTCCCATGACATAAAGTACTTCGCTAACTCAACTTTAGTAATCACATTCTCTTTAGGAAATACTTTTCTGAATGCATTTTGTTCCTTCCCCGTGATACGCCTTCCAATATCAACCATATACTGACCTCGTGCTCTTTCAAAATACCACTTAGATTCTTCTTTACGATTATCAAGACTAGGAATCCATAAACTACGAGAATATTTTTCAATATCAGACATAAATCGAGTGTTTGCAAGCAAATCTGATTTATTAATTTTATTCTGTGTATTTGCAAACTCAGAAATTTTTGATACCATTTCGTCTTCTAGTAGATGACGATCTTGCTCATCTTCAGCAGCAACTTTAATAATTGTTAACTTTGATTGTACATATACTCCATCTAAATTTACACCACTCTTATATGCCTGATGAATTGAAGCAGTAGTTTGACCCCCGTTGACAATCTGCCAGCTTGTAATACGTGTAATGCGATACAAATTCGTATTGCCAATCTGTTCAATGTCACCATCTTTTGCGACACTTGAAATCCCATTATTATAGGCTACGAACATTTCGCGTTGTACTGAATCTTTCAATGTGTCACGGATACCTTTATTTGTTCCGCCACGTGCTTGTAAAAAAGAACGAACATTTCGTTCGACTAACTTGGGACCCCAGTCATCATAAAGTTCAGCTAGTAATTTTGCAGGTATGTATCCAATATAACAATCGAAATTATAATTCCCTTTAGAATGAATATTTTTCGGAACATACATCATTTCAATTGCTTGATTATAATCTTTTTCAAATTCAATATCAAAATCACGAATACTCTGTTCAGCTTCCGATAATCGATATATTCGATCCATGTCCCAAATATGTATGTTAACAGTTTGTACACCGGGAATGTTAATCTCAATAGGTTTATTCGTTAAATAAAATTTGCTTGTTAATACATATATATCCACTTCATCAATTTCATTTTTTTTCTCAATTATAAGTTTTGCTAAATCATAGAATTCTAGAGAACGATCTGCATTAGCTAACACGGTTTCTGCATTTGTATAAAAACGTTTCGCCTTATTTGCCACTTCTGTTAAAACAGTTTTATTTATTTCAGGTAAAGTACCTTCTTCAAAATCATTATCGTAATCCACTATATACAAACTGAGTATACCTGTTTCTTCTTGATAGATATAACCATTCAATTTAATATTTTTCTTGTTATAAGGAAAAATAATTGATGGTTCGTCTTCCTGGTCCATATATGCAAACATTTCTGCAAAAAAGGGCGTTTCTCTACTACCAATTGTACTTCCCTTAGTTTCTACTGAGTCAATAAATTCATTTAGAAAATCCAGTTTCTTTTTATCTTCTCTCATTTAATTAACCTTCTTTACTTAAATAATAAGCTTTCTCTGTTTCAATTTTAAAGTTTTTGCAATGAGATAAATCGATGGAATACGATACATTTGATACACCTATCGGCAAGTCTTCACTTGTTATTCTTGGAAATTGATTAGTTACTTCGTATGTTTCCTCGTTGTGTACATAAAAGAAAATATCATTGTATATTCCATCTACAATATATAGTTCCATTAATAAATCATTGAATCTCATTAAACTTGATGGCGCTCTATCTGACAACTTAATTCTAATCGAATCTATTAAATCTTGGATAGTTTGTCCATCTGATTGTGTATCTTCAATCTTCAGTATATAAAGATAAATCTTTTTTATAACAGTACTTAACTCTAATTGTTTTTCGCTAGAAATTCGGATTTCTTCATGTAATTTAGGAGACATTGTTTTAATTTCTACACCTATATTATTTTTCACAAAATCAATTCTATGTCTTGTAGGACCCTTCCAATAATTCACAATTAGTGGCGGTTCTTCTGGGAATTTATTCAACCAATTATGAATATAATACAATTCCCCAAATACCCCCATCTGTTCTTCTGTTGAAAGTTTTTTATTATTTTTATATCGAAAGAAGTTATGCCAACGATCTAATATCTCATATATAATAGAAAATAAGTTTCGATCTTCTTTTTCAAAAATACGATCCACTAAACTTTGTAATATCTTTTCAAAAATTTCTTCACTTTTCTCAGTTTCTTGAGCAATAATCAGGAAATCCTTTTCTTTTAGCGGACCAATTTTACCGAAAAATTCCTTTTTAACAGACAACCCTTTCCATTTTGGAAAGGATTTCAACTGCTCTTCATCCCAATTTTCCTCTGTAATATCAATATAAAGTCTTCTTTCCATTGTTATCAAATCAATGCCTATAATGGTAAACGGCTGTTGAAAAAAAAGTGTTTTAAGTTTATATACTTCTTTCGTATTTTCTTGCTCGGAATGCTCAATTAGGTTTCTAAAAGCCTCTGTAATATTTATCATTGACTATTACCTCGCGCTACTGTTTTATTTACAACATAATCCCCAAATTTTTCAACTACACTTCCATCCTCATAAATATCTGTCACATAAACTTTTGGGAACGAGAAAGCTAGTCCAATCGGCACAAGATTATCATCAAATTTATGTCCTAACTTTTTAAATACACCTACTTCTGGATGTAACGGATATACAAGTATCAAAGGATTATTTTGATTTCGCTCAATTTGCGTTGCAGCATTCAAATCTATAAATTCTTGTTTAGCCGCCACCAGCGCACCAATATCTACCTTACTCACTCCATGATTTCCACCTCTTTGTGTAGCACGAATAACTGTACTTTCTATATCTATTTTCCCTAATTTCACCGGAAACTTTTCTATTCCGTGCGCTACAACATCTTTCCGCATTAATGTGCTCTTTGTACCATTGACTACAGCTACGTTAAAATTTAGTAGCTTATTTTCTCTGTTTAATCGCTTAATATATTCCGCGATTTTTTTACTATCTACTTTGTTTACAGTTGAGGCAGTTTCATAGTCTTCTAAATATTTTACTACTTGCTCACTTAGTACATTTCTAGCAATATGATAAGTAGTATCTCCTGATTGAATGATAAAAGGCTCAACTATTGAATCAATAAATTGAACGGTTGCTTTCATATTTTTTTCGAAAACAGATTTTTGGGCTTCGAATATGCGTGTTTGTTGCATAGTACCACTGTAATTAAATAGACGGTCTACTGAACGCATTTTTGCTAAACTTGTTACTGACATTTTATTGTGATCAAGCATTTTAACTGCATATTGTTCAGGTGTAAGATTATTGTTCGCAAGATAATCAAATTCTTGTCTTAACTCAACCATTACTTGAGCCATATGCTCAAAATTATCAGCAATTGTATTAGAAGTATAAATACGACATAAATCCATATAGCCATTTCGGAATCCGAACCAACGACCCATTTGCATTAAAGTATCGTACATATTCGTATTACGATAATAATAAGAAACACTTAAGCCTTCCAGGGTTAAACCTCGAGACAACTTGTCACCACCAATAGCAATAACGTTTAGTCCATCTTCTTTATATTTGTGATACTCTAAAGCTTGCCCACTACTACCATTAATCTCCATTATATGTACAGCACTAATTATGCTCTTAATTGCTTTCAATACTTTTTTCCACTCCAAAACTGGAATATCGGAATAGACCAACTGTTGTATTGGCGCAT
Organism: Paenisporosarcina antarctica; assembly: GCF_004367585.1. GTDB lineage: Bacteria > Bacillota > Bacilli > Bacillales_A > Planococcaceae > Paenisporosarcina > Paenisporosarcina antarctica. The sequence continues at coordinate 80,273 of NZ_CP038015.1, read as the reverse complement.
AGTCATTCAAATATAAGGTTTCCAACTCTGAAATAAATTTGCTATCCCCATTGTAAACAATATCATTCGACATCTCACGGTAATACCTTTCAATTACATCTTGCATAACCCCTTGTGTATCTGTAAATCTTGAAGTATGGATAAGCATCGAATTATGTTGCCCATTTTGTCCACGAAGATTACGTACTGCTATAGTAATAAGGAAAGCTAAAATTGACTCTTTCATTGATTCGGGAACTTTTATAAATTTATCAGCATCTACAGTTTTCTTCATACCATCAAATAAGTCTAAGTCTTCTTGTTTTAAATGACGAATAAATAATGGTTTATTATCTTCTTCATAACCTGTTACATTAAAATATTCTGCAGGTCCACAGTATCCTAAAGGTTTAGGTAACCCAATTACAAAATCTTTTGGGTATAAATCTCTTCCGGCAAATTCATGTTCAGCATCCATTCGAATTAATAAATTGGCAAATGGTGTAGCTGTATATCCTACATATGATTTTCTTTTGAACAACTCCAAGATTTCACGAATTAGACGATTGATTGTCTTAGGGTCTTCATTTTTATTTGGATTAGATGTATCTATAGATGCTTGGTCTGCTTCATCGTCTATAATTAGAACTGGTACATTTGCATTTTCACTTGATAGGCGAATACTTTGTGATAAGAGCTCTTTTAGTGATTCTAATACATCTTTATTCTTTTTAACTACTAGCAAATTGGGCACACCAAAGTTTTGTCTTTTTCCAGACTCCGCTGTTGAAATATCTTTCTCCTTAGTTGTCCAAGTAACCACTAGTTCTCCATCATTTCTTATTTGAGCAACTCCAATTTTTTCATCCGTATTTTTATCAATTGTGCCTACTATTTCTTCTTCTAAACGAATTTGCGTTTGTGAACGTAAATCATTATGCATACCAGCTAATACAATTACTAATTTATAGCCTACATCAAACGCTTTATTAATAAGTCCTGTAAAGTTAGCTGTCTTACCTGATTGAACATATCCGAGCACTAATCCTCTTACATCAAATGATTCTATATTATTGGGATCTCCAACGGACCTTAAAATTTCATTAGTCGATTCATTTATAGATTCAACAGTCTCTAATTCCCACTTTTTATACTCTTCTAAATATCTCTTATACCGAGGCCAATAGTATCGATAACTTGGGGTAGTTTCTCCAAACCAATTACCACAACCTTCCCCTCTCATTGTATTTGATTTAGGAATTGTAAATGATGTCTCATATTTTTCGTACATTTCTAATGCTAGACTCTCTAAATCCGATTTCTTAATAGCTGCATATTCTTTTTGCAACTTACTTTCTACCATTTCCTGAGTTTTTTCGAAAGGATTGGGAAATCCGTTATTTTTGAAAAAATCATAAGTGTCTTTGAATGATCTGTTATATCGATCTTTTAGCTCACCGTTCATTAACTAACACATCCTTTTCTAATATATTTTTAATAGTCGTTCTTTCTACAGACTCAAATCCTGGGAATAGAGATATTGCATCCACTATTTCTTCAAGGATTATTATTTCATTTGAATCTATTAAAGTTTTTGATAGTTCAATAATGTAATACTTTATTTTTTCATCCACTTCTTGTACTTGCTTTTCTTTTTTCACTAAACTGGAAGAATGCAATAAATTATTAGGTGATCCTAATTCAACTAACTTTAAATACAAGTTAAATTTTCTACGCATATCTTCATCAATATCTTTCAATATATTTGTCAATATAGAATGATTACGATTTAATAGATACGGACTGTCAGCTTCATCATTAGCTAATTCCCAAGTATGTAATGAACCTTTCATTTTAGACTGAGTACGTGAAGGTTTTGCTCTATAAAGCATTATTTCCTTTGAAACTTGCCTATAGTATTTACCAATTGCTTTTAGATTTTCTTTAGCATCTTCGGGTATTGAAACACTTGATTTCTTTATATCAATTTTCCAATCATCGTCTGCATTATTTGTAAAATCAATTTTAATTCGGACTAATTCAGAGAAACTATCTTTTGTAAATAAACCAAACCAATCCCCAAAATTAACAAGTCTTCCTTCTCGATAAATATAAAATCCCTGTTGATCACGCCATCCTTTGATACCACCCGCTATTTTATATTCAGTTTCATTAAATGTTGATGGATGAGGTAATACATATGGGGTTATTTTCACTCTTTTTCTATTAACCTTTATTATTTGCGTTTCACCTTCCAAAGTTTTAGGGTGTTCACATAAAAACGGATCCCATGAATCTAAAAAGTTATCGTTTATATAGATATTAAGACCGTTATCTAATTTGACCTGAAAGACCATTTCTAAAAATTTTCTAATACGTGCTACCTTAGCGTAATAACTACTTAATTGAATGATTTTTTCTGTCCCATATCCACAAAATCTATCTAACTTATCAATAAATACAATTGTCCCATTATCAGAATCGATTGTTCCCATTTTCCATTTAACTTCACTTGGTATTTCTTTAAACAGATACCACTCATTATGTGTGCTTACATATTCTAAATCCCAGCAACGTTCAGAGATAACTCCATCTATTTTCGTCAGTACGCTTAGACGTTGACCTAAAGAAAACGAACCTGTTTTTAATCCCATTCCAAAACGTCCAAGCTCATGTTGCTTGCGTTCTTCTCTTGGATCCTTAGAACCGATTGTCATGGCAATTTGTAATTCCTTATCTGTCATACCTTTGCCGTTATCTTGTATCTTTATATATCCATTACCATTGTCGTATTTAAAAGTAATATGAATATCAGTTGCTTCTGCATCTATCCCATTATCGACAATATCTGCAATAGCTGTTTGTGCTTTATATCCAATATTCCTTAAAGATTGAATAACCGGAGCAGCTGAAGGCTGTGTAAGAATTGTATACAAATCTACCATCTCCCAATAATTTCTAGTTAAGTTAAGTTAAGCTTATCAAAATATCAAAAAAGAGTATATGATGAACTTTCAATACATCATATACTCTTTAAATTAAATGTCGAATTCTGATCCAATTTTTTGTATAGGTTCTCCACCCATATTATACAAAAGCTATTCCGTTCAGCTTTACCAACTTGGATATCTAAATAAGTCATTCTTATTCCATGGTCAATAATTTGGATATATCCACCTCCATGGTTATATTCAAATTGCATTATAAAATTTCATACTTTTTATATTTATGGGGGTCTGCGTTAGCACCTTTAGCATTATCCGAGTGAACGTAATGCTATTAATTACAGGTCGCGTTGCTAGGCTGAGTTAAAATCAATTTCCATAAAGTATTTTCCCCACTTACTTAGCATTCCTTCCTTTATTAAGTTTTATTTTACAATTCTGTTTTATTACTGGTCTCTCAGGGATTGAGAGATTCCACCCTTCTTAATTAAGTAAAAAGAATCTTCATTTTTTAAATAATTAACAAGAGAATTTGACAAATCAAAAAGACAGTCACTTTTATCAGCAACTGTCTTTCTGATTTGTCATACTATCTAAATATTTAAGCATTTGTTCAGCAACTGCTTTAGCTAACAAAGGTGGGACAGCATTCCCAACTTGCTGGTATTGTTCATCTTTTCTACCCATAAACTCAAAGTTATCTGGGAACGATTGCAATCTTGCGGCTTCTCTTATACTCAAAGCTCGCGCTTTGCTTGGATGTTGCCACATTGATTTCCGAACATTTATTACTGTAGGTGAAGGTTCATCATAATTCAATCTTAAATAAACCGTATTTTGGGTTCGGGATGCGTCTTGATAACTCTTTTTTAATTCTTCTGGAAGACTGTGAAAGTTTTTCCCGCCTTTTTCCAATATATGTTTGAAACGCGCTTTTACTAATTCAGTACTCTTAGTATTCACATGGTTAAAGAGTAATGTTTCATCAATATTTTTACGATAATATTTAATTAAATCACTTTGAATTTGATGATTTTCATAATTACTTGAACAATAACTCTCTAGTTCATGTTGCGGTTTAATTTCTTCCAAATCTTCTATGGCATCTTTTACAGTAAAGATTTTATTTGTTAATTTTTGAGGAAGAATTATTGATTGTCTTGTTTTTCTTACTCCTAGCATCATGAATCTTTTTCTTCGTTGTGGAACACCAAATTTAGATGCATCAAGTACTCTACTGTCCACTTTATATCCATAATATTCAAAAACACTAGTTAAATATTCAACTACGTTATATGATTTAACCTGAATTTTCACAATATACTTTTCTTCATTTTCAAATATAAATTTATCACAATCAATTTTTTCGTCCTGGAGTTCCTGACAACGTGTTAAAAAGCGATTATATTCAACGAAATCCATTGAATAACTTTTTTGCTCGTTATAGCTTGTAGGGTCCTTAATTAATAATTGAAGGGAAACAATTGCTTCATTAAGCATACAATTAATATCTGCATCACCATTCACTCTTTCTTTTAATAACTCAATTATCTTACTTACTTCTTGTTTTTCTTTATTTGTTTTCAACAGTACAGATCCACTTTTATTATATCTACTTTCTATAGTTCTAAGTCTAATAATTAATTGCGGATCTTCTACGATAGGTTTGGGAACATCTTTTATGTCCACAAATTTAGAAGCCACATTATTTAAAGCAATATTCTCAGTTTCTAATAAAGTTATAAAATCTGTTGTGTATAATGATTCTTTCGTTTGACTTGAGATTTGATCAAGATGTTTTTCCGAACTAAAATCATTCAAATTGTTAGTATCAGATTTTGTTACAAAAAACTTATGGACTGAGGAATTCATTGATTTTACATTTTCCATCAGAAATGCTATCGGTTTAATGTCTCTTATTGCTCGAACGTATTCCTTTACTAGTTGATTATTTCCTGAAATAAGATAATTTTTTTGACGATTTGCGTTTGAAAAACCTTGACAAGGCGGACCACCCACTACAACGGTTTTATCTGCTTCAAAATTAAAACTATTAAAGTCCATTTGAGTTATATCACTTCTGCCTGAATTATCAACCGATAAGATGATATCTCTGTTGTTTCCATGGTTATAAATAAAAGTTTCCTTGGCCGCATCATTAATTTCAACAGCACCAATAACATTAAATCTGCCAGTTTGAGTAAAACCAATACTTAATCCCCCAGCGCCTGCAAAAAGGTCAACTAAGTTGAATGTTGTTTCTTTCATCAGCGTATTTCCTTCCTAATGCAGAACATGTATTCTCATCATTATTATATGCAGCATAACTCAAATTAGAGGAAAACGCAACCTTGCTATTAGCATATTTTGTTTGTATTTCAATTTTTAAATTCTGTGTTCTTGCTACTACAAGCTTATATAATGAGAGTTCGACACACTCATTAACAGAATAGAGAAAGTTACTATGACCATTATAAGACATGAGAGTCTGTTTAACATGGTTAATTTTCACCTTTTACTTATCCACCGAATTTGCATCAAAGCAACGCTTTTGATGCACTCAATATGAAATCAATTCCACTAATAAAATATGTATTAAAAAGATATATTGTATAAAAGTAACTGATTTTTGATTGTATAAGAAACTTATGATTACTTGTAAATGAAAGTAAAAAACGACCGAAATTGAATCTTCGGTCGTTCCCTTTAAAGAATACATGGTGACAATTCTTTAGTAACCCAAATGTTTAAACTGGATGAATAAAAGTAAGGTCCGTCAAGTGAAGTCGGCACCCTGGACAATAAATAGTACCTGTACTGTCTGTTTATAATCTAGTACCAATAAGATGCCTGTGCACAAAAGCACACAGGCATCTTATTTTCGCATACTTTCAAACTAGCATTACAAAACAACCCATTTAAAGTCCTTAGTCCTTAAACAAGCCCAGCTGTCCGTTCTTCACACATATATATGTTTAAATTTCGGATGGACTCGTTCTACATGAACTCAACAAAAATTTAGCTTTCCTTATTAAAAAAGCTCTTTAATTGATTTTCACTAGGCATCTGTATCGGGTAGTTAAGATTGATATCTCCCATATTTACAATATACGGACTCGTTGCTTCTATTACTTTGAATTTCCAATGAGGCGATTTTGATTTACTACTTGCCTGAGAACCATTAATCATCATTTGCTTTTGAAATGCTTGTAATTTAGCCATGAGAAACTTATCTTGGAATCGTATCAGTAAATAACCTTCTTGATTCTCCGGATCGAAGTTATCCATCACTGACTCACTCACATCAAACCAATTCTTCTTATTTTGAACGGATGGTGAAATAATGAAGAATTCATCTTTTTGAAAAAGCGTTGTGTTTCTAACTTGATTTAAACCTAAATCATTTTTTAAAAAGGCTAAATTCACCTTAGACGATTCACTAGCAATAGACATGTAAATCAACCCTCTCATTATATGGTATATTCATTATACCGAAAATTTATCATAAAATACTAATTTGAGGGAAAATTCCCACTATATAATTACATATCCATACGAAAGCAAAGAACATCCGGTATGCATTCTTATCAAGATACGATTTAACTCGTACAAATATGCCTATTAATGGTTTCTCCCGCTTCATTGCGCAAGTAATCGGCCATTGTCTAACAGGTTTGAATACTACCGCCGCCGTTACACTTGATCAAAATAAACATTTTAACAACGATACGTAGATGGATTTAAACGGATGGTTCTATGAAGTGTAAAAGAGAAAGTAAAAAACGACCGAAGAAGCAATTTCGGTCGTTTTCTTTATGGAAAACAAGGTATTCATTTTTAAGACCACTACGGTTTCCTTCTATCTAACAGGACTAAGAGCTAGAAGGTCCCCCCATGTGTGCTTACCTCGCTCTTGAACCCGCTCACATAGCTCACAAAACAAATAAGCAGTGGTTAACGCGTCTCCAAGAGCACTATGCCGTTCAAATATTCGTGTTTCAAACACAACAGCATAATATTCAAGGTCCTTTAATTCCCAGGTCGGCACTAAATAGGACAGTAAATCAAGCGTATCGACTGAAGGGGGTGGTTGAAATTTGATATCTGCACGACGAAGTTCATGTTTAAGCACTTGCATATCGAATGTAAGATAATGCCCAACCATGCTATGAGCACCATGCTCTTCGGCAAACGCAAATAAATCTTCAATCACTTGGAGTGAGTCAGGTGCATTTTCTACATCCTTGTTATTAATCGATGTCAAATTAGTAATAATTTCAGGGATATCACGCTTAGGGTTCACATACGATTGAAAGGTTTTATTCTCGAGAACTTTTAAACCTACAATCGGCACAGCTCCAACTTCAATTAGTCGATCGTCCTTGCCAACTGCAAATCCTGTCGTCTCCGTATCTACAACCAAAAAACTCAATTCATCAAGTGGTGTTGAAAGGGGGATTTCACGGTTTATACGATCTTGAAATACCCTCTTTGACCAAATTGCCATTCGTTCTCCCCCTCTTCACGTACCCAACTCCTATACACCCATATCTCGTAAAACTGTCATCTGAAACTCGCGTAACACTGTCAAGGCTCTCGATAGCAACGCTTTTTCTCTAGATGTTAGCTTGTCAATTTGTACTTTAGAATTTCCTACTAATAGTTTTTGTTGAAGGGTTACCATTAACACATAATCTGCGCTTTCTTTTAACTCTTCTAACGTACTATCATCAAAACGATTTAATTCACGCAATGATTCAAGTTTTTCAAAGGTAGAGCCATCAACAATTTTATTTTTTAAGCATATCAACTGAAGGGAGTGATGGAATGGGAACAATACGCGTAGCTTTAGATCAATTTCCTTTCCTTCACGCAAAATAAAGGAAAGGATACGATGATCTAATGAAGGAATGATGGTCCCTTTAAGTTCTCTCGCCATTTGTAATAAAAGAATCCCCGACCGTTCAAGTTCCTCGTTAATCGCATTCATAAAGTCGTGATGTAGTGAGCGATCCCCGCTCACCCACCTCATCGCAAAGAAATTATAAGCGTACAATGTATTTTGTGTTGTGGTATTAATGGTCCAACGATGGATACGTTGTTGCCAATCTGCAAGTGAACCTCTCCAAATTTTATTGCTAGCCATCATATCCCCATCACAACGTTTGAACCCGACCATTTCTAATAGGCGAACGATTTCATCTGCAAGTTGCTTGAAATAGTCGTCTATTGCCTTGGTTGATTTTTCATACACTAAAAAATGATCCTGGTCCGTCATCAAAAGTTGTTCCCCACGACCTGCGCTTCCCATTTGATAAAATACGAATTCACAAGGTGTTGTGAGACCATTTTCTTTTAAAAGACGTTGTTGAGCGAGTTCGATACTTTTTTTAACAATTTCATCGTAGATTGGTGTCATTGTAGAAACAATTAATCGTATACTTTCTCGTTCTTCTAAAAGTTGACTACTCACTTGTTTCACTTTTTGTGATACTTCCTCTACAGATGTCTCGTCCAAGTGATCAATATTTGCCATCACTTGTTGTATCGAGCGATGTCTCTGCTTTAGTACATCAGAAAGTGTCAGCATCCCAACTGGTGCTTCCATTTCATCTACAACGATTACATGTCGCAAAGTTGGATTCTTTTGAAAGATGCTTAACGCTTCATAATAATATGCGGAACGTTTGATTGTGATGCTTTCTTTCCCAACAATCTCTAAAAGTTTCGTTGTCATAGGTTTCTCTTGTGCAATCGCAGAGATGATTTCCCTCATCGATACGACCAGCGATTGTGAGGAATAAGAGTCTAGACAAACGACAGCACTGAGTCCCTCTTTATACATAAATTGAATACCATCTAACATTGAACTTGATGGTGGCAGCATGAGCAAAGGGGAAGACATCATGTCTTGCACCCTTTGAAATACTTTTTTCTGACTATCCATAAAGCTGGATTGCTGCAGCTGCTCAGTAAATGATTGATAGACATCTTGAAGTCTAAACACCACTTTTTCTAAAAAATAACGTTGAATTTCATGTTCTTCCAGCATTTCCTTGACGACATCGTAAGGAAGAAACAGCCCAAGTGTTGTTTCTAATGCTTGAATTTCTACTGTATTTGGCGGTTTTTGCTGAATTTTCAACATATTACTCAAACTAGCTAATCCAATAATTCCACCTGGACCAGCTAATTCGAGCACTTCTCGTTCATGTTGATAGCCTGCTGCATACACTTCCGCTAAACCTGAAGTGACGAGTAGTATTCCCGCTCTCTTCTTTCTAGCGTTCGCTATCAACACTCCTTTATCATACTGACGCTCTTCGCAACGACCATACAGCTGATCAAACTCGAGTTGATTTCTTCCTTTAAAAAGCGGCGTGTTTTTCACAAAATCTTTAATCGATTTTCCGTTACTTGGTTGGCGGAATGTCTTCTCCATTATCCAACCACACCTCTCCATCTCTATACGTCATCTGTTCTGGATAACGTAAATCCTGTACTTCTTCTTGGATTTTCTTAGATGGTGGCTTAGTAGCAAGAGACACGACGATATTTGTTATTAATGCTGCAGCTGTTCCAAAGACACCAGCTCCTGTATCGATAATTCCTAAAATCGTAAATCCGCCATATTTTGCAGCGAAAATGTATCCGAGTGTGACAGTTAAACCTACGAGCATACCTGAAATGACACCAGCTGCATTCGAACGTTTCCACCACACTCCTAGTAGTAATGCCGGGAAGAAGGATGAAGCGGCTAAAGCAAATGCCCACGCAACAATTTGTGTAATCGCGCCAGGTGGGTTAAGTGCCACAACACCTGCAACTAGAGAAGCGATAATAATAGACCAACGACCAACTGCTAAACGTTTTTGATCTGTCGCTTGTGGATTGATTGAACGGAAATATATATCATGTGATAACGAAGAAGAGATGGCCATCATTAGTCCACCAGCAGTAGACAATGCAGCAGCCATCGCTCCAGCCGCCATCAATCCAATAACAAAGATTCCTAAATTCGCAATTTCTGGTGTCGCCATAACTACGATATCATTTGAGATTTGTAATTCTGTCCATTGTAAAATTCCATCACCATTTGTATCTGCAATCAGAAGCTTGCCTGTATCTACCCAGGATTTTGTCCATTCAGGCAACGCATTTATTGGAGAATTCGCCACTTTCGTCATCAAAATGAAACGAGAAAATGCAGCGTATGCTGGTGCTGAAAGGTAAAGTAGTCCAATAAATAGAAGTGCCCAAGCGCCACTCCATCGAGCAGCTTTCATTGTTGCAACTGTAAAGAATCTTACAATTACGTGAGGCAATCCAGCTGTACCAGCCATAAGCGTAAACATTAGAGCCATGAATTGCCACTTGGTCCCATTGGTGAATGGGGTTAAGTAATCCGAGATTCCGAGATCCGCGTCGAGAACTTTCATTTGTTCTAACACTTCACCATAAGATACCCATGGAAGTGGGTTATTTGTTAATTGAAGAGACATGAAAATTACAGGTATTAAATAGGCAGTGATCAACACAACATATTGAGCAACCTGAGTCCATGTAATCCCTTTCATCCCGCCTAAAGAAGCATAGATCGCGATTAAAACTGCTCCAATAATCGTACCAAGACGATAATCAATTTCTAGTAATCTACCAATAACAATACCTGAACCTGACATTTGACCAATCGAGTATGTAAAACTGATGATAATTGTTGCAACAGCAGCAATTAATCTAGCTACATTACTATCATAGCGATCTCCTATAAATTCTGGCACTGTGTATCGACCGTATTTTCGCAGTTGAGGAGCTAACAGGAATGTTAGTAATAAGTAACCGCCTGTCCAACCCATAATGTAACCAAGTCCGTCATATCCCAAGATCATAACGGTACCGGCTAAACCAATGAAAGAAGCAGCACTCATCCAGTCTGCCCCGATGGCCATCCCGTTATAAATCGCTGGAACGCCTCGACCGGCAACATAGAAATCAGAAGCAACCTTTGCTTTATTGAAAATAGCGATCCCTACGTATAATCCAAATGTTGCTAGTATGAATGCAAATGACACAATAAATTGTGTTTCCATAGTATTTCCCTCCTTTAATCGAGCTCTTTCTACAGTTACAATATTTTAGTGATCCATCGGTTTACCTTTACCAATTGTTTCATTTCGCGAATCATCAATGCCGTATTTCTTATCGATACGATCACTAATAATGGCGTTTAAAAATAATAAGATGATAAACGTCACGATTGCACCTTGTGCTCCCATGTAATAATGAATTGGGATTCCAATAAACGTAACTTCAGTTAAAGATTCAGCGAATAATACAACACCAAATGACACAATAACTCCTATCCCCAAAAAGCTCATTATTAAAGTCGTACGTGTTTTAAAATAAGCATCTGCCACTTTTTTATCAATTCTCTTCACCGCATGTTCTCCCCTTTCATTTCTAGCCTTTTAAATCAAAGATAAATTGAATCGTTTCCCATAATGGTAAGGGAACTTTTATTATTTCTACTAAAAGCAAACTACCAACTGCTAATAGCGGTAATGCAAATAACCACTTTTTCTTCAGCTTTAATGCCAGAAACACAGAAACGATTGTAATAATTGCAAATACCCATACCGGAATCATTTTACCCCTCCGAACTTTAAGTGTTTTATAAAAGAATAGAATATAATGAAAATTCTAACTTTTCCTTATTATTCCTGTAATATCTCTTCCTGTCAACATTAAATTCCCATAGATTAGTAGGATAAATAACCTATTATCTTAAAAAGTTATCTACCCTATCACGATGTAAAAGCGCTCAACCTCCGAAGAATCTATAACAGTAATCATCCACCTTAGGTATTAATACTCACAATAGAAAATTATTTTGATTTTAAGAAATATGTACGTTTTGTATTAATTTAAAGAAAAATGGCGAAATTTCCACCTGAAAAAAGATTTTCCACACAGTACGACATGAATTTCCGGGTCGCATCGGATTGCAACGCATCTCAAAAATAAAAGACGACATGGAAGTGACTTTGTCACTTCCATGTCGTCTTTTATAAAGGTAAATCAAGCGCTTACTCGTCGCAGAGTAAAACTGGCAACCTATAAGCACATAGTGTTTTGAGTTTGGTAAACGAGAGATTAGAAGCAGGCTGCCGAAGATGTAATTTGGATCTTTACCATAGAAAGTTACGTAAGGATCATCACACCGACGAGTTCTTCGAGCGGCAGTTGATGGATACCGACTGGGTCTTCGTAGCGAAGATAGTGGTTGTTTGCTTCTTTGATAATGCCCTGATGATAGCAAAGTTTGTCTTTCTTCCATGAGGTGAGACGTGTTTCCATTCGGCTTATCAGTGCTCGCTCAATTTCTTCTTGCATGGTATCGTAATCAAATTCATCGAGTACAGGTTTTTTAACTTTGTCTTGGTCCTCTTGCCATTCACGGAGTTCTATCACATGTTCTGGTAGCATCATGGCCGTCCATTTGATGTTTCCGCGATCTTTAAGGTCATCTTGGACTTTTAGACCTCGGTTAATTTTCATGAAATGACGTCCTCCCTTTCTCTTCGAATGACAGGGACCACTGCGAGAACATGATCAAAGTAAAAAGTTCGCTTTGCCTTCTTTGTAAAACAGTACGCTTGAAATGTGTCTTCGCAGGCCTTAATGACTTTCACACGACGTTTTGTGATGTTTCCATCCCGTGCAAGATAAATCATTTCCACACTGTTTTGTCGCTGCATATATTTAATAATGGTGTCTTTCATTCGTGTTATCTCCTTTCCTTTTATTATATGCGAACGTTTGTTCTTTTATCAAGAAATATTTGAAGGGTATATTTGGAAGTTGTCATGAGAGTGATCTTTCTTTTTTCGAGGGGCTTTCAGTATACTTATGTAAAGAAAAATAAAAAACAGCTCCAAAAATAAATGAGCCGTTTTCCTTTAGTGTTGATTTTGGGCTAATAAAACATGTGTTTCCTGTTTCTGCTCTTAAGATTTCTGTTCACTTCTTTTAATTGCTGAATTCTTCTTTCTAAATCATTCTTAGGCTTTGAATTTTTGGAAGAAACCACTACGATAATGCCAATGATTAACGCTGCTGGTACTAAGAAAAGTATGATCGGTAATAATCCAATAAGAGTATCCATCTAATTTCCTCCTCTTCCTAATTACATTTCCTCAAAAATGAGCTTCTTAATTTGGATATTCCATTTCATAGTGAATATCTTCGGCATATTTCGGATTATTCTTTGCTCCTACTGTTTAACAAATAAGATCCATTTTTAATTGGTCCTACTTTTTTAAAGATTTCTGTTCTCGTCCTCTAATTCCTGAATTCTTCTTTGTGAATCATTCTTAGATTAATGCCAATACTCACTGCAACTACTATGAAAAAAAGTATGATTACTGTTAAACCCAGAACTCAAACTAATTTCCTCCTTTTTCTTATTTTATCTAAAAATTCTAAATAATCCAGCAATATTTAGAATTTTTTCTAATTATTTTTTTCATGACCTTCTCAAATGGCCTAATTTTGAAAGTTAACTTGATTAACGAGAAGGTTCGAAGTGGCACTGAATGGATCTATTTTCGCTACGCTCCTGTTCGAAAGATGAATTCATCTGAGGTTCATCTCAACTTGTTTTATTAAGACTCTATTTCAGCCTTTCTTCGATTGCTAAAAATTTATCGGCCATTTTCGGGTGTTTATCGGCCACTTTGGAAGATTTATCGGCCACTTCTGGAGTTTTATCGGCCACTCTCAGGATTTATCGGCCAAACTCATCTCACAACCTAGTTAACTTGCTGAAACTGCTACTAGTAATTGGATATTTATATGAACAAACCGTCACCAACAGAAAAGGGCCATGTAGCTTAGCGAAATGGCTACCATTCAGCAGTTTCCAGCTTGATTCGACTAGTGCAGCTGAATGGATCTGTTTTCGCTACGCTCCTGTTTAAAAGAAGAAATCATCTTAGGCTCATCTCAATTTGAAGTCAACTTGTTTATTAAGACTCTATTTCAGCCTTTCTTCGATTGCTAAAAATTTATCGGGCCTAGTTAACTTTTTGAAAAAATCATTAAGAATGGTTGTTATCATCACAGCATTTTCTTATAAATATCTATACATTTATTATGTGAATGATAATAATATTCGATAGCTTTCCTCAATACAAGTTACACTTCACCATATTTTCACTTTTTAATATTCACACTTTCTTCTTATTGTAAATACCCCTTTATTTTTCTCTAATCTCCTCAAATGCGGATTTTTATCATGCGCAATTATTTAAATCATGGTCAACAAAGGAATCCATCATCGAATTTCACTAAAATTATTTTAAATGAATTTAACGTTAAATTATTATCTTTCACTATGTGAAAATTCATCTAAAATAATAGATTAGCAGATTTCGACTAAACACTTATAATTGGTTTAAAAACCCTTTTATGCAGGCATTTATAAGTAATTTTATATTATAATAACTTGGTTAATTATCTATTTTAATACCATGATTAGCAGTATAATATTATTAAGGTAATTATACTGGAGTGAATTCACATGAAATTGAAAGTACAGACATTGTTCATTATTGGTATATCCATGGTTCTCTTTCTAGCTTTTCTAATGTTAGTCACCCGTCCACTATTAATTAGGGATGGAGATCACTTGGACCGTGAGCGATTAGAACTAAATCTGGACATGGTACATAATTATTTTGAATCCGAAAAAGAAGATTTGAACAGGCTCTCCTTGGATTGGGCGGTTTGGGACGATTCCTTTGAGTTTATTGAAGGCAATAATAGAAACTATGTCGAACGAAATTTAATGGATGCGACATTTGATAATCTAGAAATTACGCATATGCTATTTTACGATAAGAATAATCAATATATAAACGGCTCAGGGATTGAACCCATCGATTCTTCAATGAAACAAACGATACAAACCCTAATCGATAATACCAAAAATCAAGAACTCCCTTTTCTAGCAAGCACACCAAAAGGACTAGCTTTGATCGATATTGAAAAGGTTTACCCAAGTAATGGTGAGGGGCCATCCAACGGAAAAATGGTTATGATTCGTTTGATTGATCAACTATTTATTGAAACGTTAGAAATGAATTTGTCCTTACAGCTAGAGAGCTTCACTCAAGTCACGAAACAGTCAGCACAGCTTAAGGATATTCAGATTATTAGCAATAAACAACTTCTAGGAACGCTTTATATAGAAGAGATAACCGATGGAAAGTACATTGAAATTTCCATGTTGCAGAATCGGGACTACTTCCTTCAAAAACTAGATAGTATAAATAACTTATTCATTACATTCATCGTGATGATTTTGATGATCGTTTTATTAATTTATATCTTGCTTGACCGACTTATTGTTTCACGCGTTACAACCTTGTCGGGACAACTACGTGATATTCAAGAATCAAAAGATGGATCAACTCGTCTTGGTTACAGCCGAAAAAATAAAGATGAAATTTATGTCTTGGAACATACGGTCAACGACATGATGCAATCCCTTGAAGAATCGCATGAAGAAATTAAACGGCTCGCCTATCTTGATTTTTTAACAGGTCTTCCTAACCGCTTCCGCTTGCAGCGAGATTTTGAATCATTTGCTGAATCTTCAGAGCGACTAGGGATTCTATTCCTTGATTTGGATGGTTTCAAAGCAATAAATGATGTATATGGGCATGCAGCGGGAGATTCTCTTCTTCAAGCAGTCGCGTCCCGTTTAACAACCTTAATGCAAGATACTCCAGGCATGGTAGCTCGTATAGGTGGGGATGAATTCATTATTTTGGTGCAACATCAACAACAAGAAGAACTTGGCTCATTTGCCCAACTAATTACTGAAGTAATTAGTGAACCTTACGAAATACAAGGATACACAATGCACATTACTTCAAGTTTGGGAATAAGTCAGCTACCAAAAGACGGTCAAAAATTTTATGAATTGCTTAACCATGCAGACACTGCCATGTATATATCAAAGAAAAAAGGAAAAAATCAATTTACCTTTTATGAAAACAACTCAGAAAATTTGTCGTGATACTTTTGTATTAATGTGCCTGGCACGAATACATTTTTCACCTATTAACTAAATTTCAGCGTTACGCTATTCAGAACGCAAGTCCATAAAAAAGACCAGTAGCCCTTGAGGTTACTGGTTTTCCCCGTTATAACGGTCTCATTGGTAAAGCTAACTTGATTAACGAGACCGATCGAAGGGATTGATACATAGTAAAACTTAATTATTGATTATTTCAGTGATTTAGCGGTCCCTTATTCAACTAAAGCATCCTTATATACAGTATATCAAGAGCAGGTTGGTCTAATAAGAGTTCGGTGAAATTCCCTTTCCACCCATTGTTTCAAGGGTGCTGATTCTCTCCATTCCAGTAATGATTGGTTTTGCACGCTTTATTAATGTTTGTGTAGTTTCAAGGGTAAGAGAAGCTTGATGGGCATTTTCATTGCTCCACACTTCATAAACATAAACAGAATTTAGTTCACTTTCAGAAATATTTATGAGATATATCTCACATTCATCTAGATTCTTCATTGATTCTGCTGCTTCTAACAAAATATCTACCATTGTGTCTCGTTCGCCTTCTTGTACTATAAACTTACCAAACAAACTAAATTTACTCATATCGTCCTCCTTAATTTTTCGCCTGTTAATTGTTTCTACATCGAGACACGATTACCCTCTCAGCCCTATAAATAGAATTTAATAAAAACTTTTTTTCTAAACTAACCTGCTCGTTTGTAAAACAATAGAAGACAACGGTTATTATAGGAAAGCACCCGTTTAACTAAATGTCTCTTTTTCTGCTACGCTCCTGTTTGAAAGACTAGTGACGCAATCTTTTTTCAATTTTGGAGGAATACAATACTATAAAAAAAGTATGAAGCTGCCGAAATTGCATCTTCGGCCGCATGTTTTCTATGTAGTAACTATCTATTCTCTAGTAAACCAAAATCAAAGAACTGTGCACGTTATGTTTGTAGGAGAGCGACGGACGGACGTACACCAGCCGCAAGATTGCCTTTAAAAAAGAAGAATTGCGATATGACAACGTCACATCGCAATTCTTTTTACTCTATAGGTTATGGCGCTGCTAGTGAGCCGTCCATAGCGAACCGGAAACCATAGCCGATATAGAATGACAGTCTTTTCGTTAAGGATTTCTAGTGTTAAAAGCACACCCTTAAAGTGAAGGGTGTGCCTCAATTGTTTCTAAAAATCATTCGGTCCTTTAAGCTGTAATCTAAGCCCACACACTAATTGGTTTAGGTTTTCTATATTTGCTGCCAGGATGACTCTCTGGCAATAGGCTACTTTCATGGTCAAACAATTTTTCTCTTAGTGTTCCTTCTTTATATTCCGTTTTGTAAAGTCCTCTTTCTTGTAACACTGGGACGACTAAATCAATAAAGTCTTCCAAGCTCGCCGGCGTAACAAGATGGTTTAGATTAAATCCATCCACTCCTGACGCTTCAAATTGATATTGAATGGCATCTGCCACTTCGCTTGGATTGCCCACAATAATTGTTTCTCGGTCTAATTTCTCAAGTCGCTGTATTGCTTCTTTAATAGACAATTTTTTCTTGTAATCTGTAGTTAATGAAGCTGCTTTATAGTGGCCATGTTCTGTAGGCTTAAATTCAAAAGGCTGCTCCTGGTCCACTTCTTCAAACTCAGCTAAGTCGTATCCACTTGCTCCGCCAAATTGAGCCATGGCAGCATCAGGACTCCACAGACTGTTGAACTCTTGGAATTTCAACTCCGCTAATTCTGTTGTTTCTGCCACGATGACAGTTAGGAATGAAAAAATCTTAATATGGTCTGGATCTCGACCAAATTGTTCGGCACGACTTTTAATATCCTCTGTATAGTACTTGATTTTTTCAGGCGTCGGTCCACCCACGAAAACACATTCTGCGTGCTTCGCAGCTAAAGCTCTTCCTTTTTCAGAAGTTCCTGCTTGGTAAATGACCGGTGTACGCTGTAAGGACGGCTCAGTTAAATGAGGACCTTCAACATTAAAATATTTACCAGAGTGATTGATTTCATGTACCTTGGAAGAGTCTATTAACATATTATTCTCGGCATCGTCGATAACCGCTCCGTCTTCCCAGCTAGATTCCCAAAGCTTATACGATACTTCGAGAAATTCCTCAGCAATATCATAGCGTTCATCATGCTTGATCATCTCATGAAGGCCAAAATTCTTCGCTGCATTAGGTAAATAGGAAGTGACTACATTCCAAGCCACTCTTCCTTTTGTTAAATGGTCTAGAGTGGAAAAACGTCTGGCAGTTCCGAAAGGCTGTTCGTATGTTGTGCTTACGGTAAAGGCAAAAGAAAGGTTTTCCGTCACGCTTGCCATTACAGGAATAATTAATGCGGCGTCTAATAAAGGTACTTGTAGACCATCACGGATAGATGGTTCCTTACTTTGTTTGAATGTATCATAGACGCCAAGTACATCAGCAAAGAAGATGGCATCGATCTTTCCTCGCTCCAAAAGTTTGGCCATTTTAATCCAATAATCCAGATCCTTATAGTTGCGTTGTCTCTCACTATCCTTATGCTTCCACAATCCATGAGAATTGTGCATAGCACTAGCCATATCGAATGCATTTATGATAATTTGTTTAGTCATTGCTTAACCCCATTTCAATAGTTGCTGTTAGTTCCACAGGTCAGGCTGCAGATCCCCTTCATGGGGTCAGAAAGGCGGAATGTTTTCCTTTTCTCCTTCCAACGCCAAAGTCAGGCTAACAAGGTTTCCTACACTTTTCTTTTTATTTCATCCAATCGGGCCACACATAGCCTTGGTATTTCTCATTTTCTTCATTTAATTTCTTGAACTCTTCTGATTGGTAAGCCTCTATAAGGTCTTTTCCTAGTTGGCTGTCCTTATCTTCTCCTCTTAACGTAACCCCGATCATGTAAGAAGGCGGCGTTTTTTCTAATTCAACCGCTTCTGATAATTTTAAACCGGAAGATATGGCAAAGTTGCCATTAACAAATGCATAATCTACGCTTTCAAGTGCTCTTGGCGTTTGTGCAGGATCAAGTGGTTCAATCACTATTTTCTTTATATACTCGGCAATATCTTTTTCAGATGCTTTTGTTGGTTCAATTCCTTCTTTCAATTTAACCCAGCCAATTTGTTCAAGCATGATCAATGCACGTGCTTGGTTTACTGGATCATTTGATGTGGCTACTGTATGGCCATCTTCGACATCATCGATAGATTTGTGTTTTTTAGAATAAATACCAATAGGTGCTGTTGGTACCTTTATCAATTCAATCATGTCCATATCTCTTTCTTCGGCAAAATTCTTCAAATAATTATAATTTTGGAATACATTGGCATCAATGTCCCCTTCGTTTAGTGCCACATTAGGCTGAATATAATCGTTGAATTCAACGATTTCTACTTCGTATCCTTTTTTCTCAAGATAGGGCTTGATTCCTTCGTTTAGCTGGTCACCATAAGGTCCTGCGGTTGCACCAATTTTGATTTTTTTGTTGTCGGATTGTGCATTCGTTTTTTCAGAAGCTGAACATGCGGATAACATTGCCGATAGGACCAGAATGATCGTTATAGATATTATTTTATGAAATTTCATTAGTTTTTCCTCCTTGGTAGTGTTTATTTATAAGATTCAAAAGCCTGTCTGGCTAATAGTGAAATGACAACATCGTCCATTGGTGGGTTATGAAGACCCGCCCTCACATCTCGGTAATATCTCTGCAGTGGATTTGATCTTTGCAGGCTTTTTGCCCCTACGATCCTCATGGCTAAATCAACCACCACGTTGGCACTGTTAACTGCAACATGTTTTGCGGCAGCTAGCTCTGCTGACATGTCTGGACGTTTATCTGGTTCTTCGTCCCATCGTTGTGCAATCGAATACAGTACATGTCTGGCCTTTAAAAGCTCTAGCTCCATTTCGCCGATCTTCCTCTGGACTTCAGGAACATCCTTAATTGGTCCCGGCAGGCTATTAGGTTTATACTCTGAAGCAAATGAAACGGCATAATTTCTAGCAGCAATTGCCACTCCTAGGTAACAAGCAGGAACATGTAGTAGCCAAGCCCTTGGGAGATTGTTTAGGTTTCCAGTTTCCGTTTCTACTAGGGTATCCAGAGGAAGTTCCACTTGACTTAGAACCAGATCATCACTTCTCGTCCCGCGCATTCCAACCATATCCCAGTTTTCCTCAACACTTACTCCCTGAAGTTTGTGGTCAACTAAAAAGACACCAATTTCTCCCGTTTCCTCAATCGTTGCGGTTACCAATGAATAGTCAAGCGCAGGAGCCATCGAGGTAAAAGACTTTCTACCTGTAATCGACCATTTGCCATTGGTATTTACGGCAGTGGTTTGCGGCTTACCTCCCCTAGTCGGACTTCCTGTCGCTGGCTCAGTAGCCGCTCGATTAATTAACACCTGATTTTGAACTACTTCGTTGCATAGTTGTTCAAACTGTTTTTCCTTCCATTTGCGCTTCTCTCGGAGGTCAAAAATCACCCCAACATGCCAACCAATACATAAGGCAGTAGAAGGATCCCCTTGACTGAGCCGTTCCTGCAACAGAAGAAATTCGTATAATGAAATTTCCTTACCACCATATTCTTTTGGAACAGTAAGAGAAATGTATTGAGAATCTTTTAATTCTTGAAAGTTTTCAAATGCAAAGCGACCTGTTTCATCTATGTCAGCAGCTCTAGTACTGAAGCGATCTGCTAATAATGCAGTTTGTTGAAATAGTGTTTTGTGCTGTTCCGTTTTGAAAAATGGTCTTGATAAATCCTCGGACAACTTGGCGTGTTTAGTTTCATACTCCATAAACTCAGCCTCCTGTGGATTCACTTTTTTCTCTAAAAGTAGTTTCACTTTCCTGACCTCTTTCCTTTATTTCCTTCAGAACGGCGATGTTCCTTAATGTCGATACATCTCCTGGATCCTCACCAAGATACAGAGCCTTTATCACGCGCCGAGCAATTTTCCCACTTTGGGTATAGGGAATATCCGAAACGATCATGACTCGTTGTGGTTTAAGTGCTTTTCCGAGTGAACGTTCAGCATGTTTCTGTAAATCGCTCTCTAACGGCACTACCTTTGCGTCATGCAAGACAGCGAAGACAACTGGCACCTCCCCTTTTATTTTATGGGGAATACCGATTGCCGCCGATTCCTTCACCAAGTCATGAGAAGTTACCGCTGCTTCAATCTCTGACGGGCCAATTCGTTTGCCCGCAACCTTCATCGTGTCATCGGACCGACCAAGTAAATACCAGAAACCGTGTTTGTCGATAGCCGCAAAATCTCCATGTGCCCACATTCCTTCCCACTTCGACCAGTAGGCACTTATATAACGTTCATCGTCGTTCCAAAAAGATTTTGTCATGCCAAGAAACGGAGAAGAAATGGTCAAATCACCAATAGAATTCTCAACTTTTTGTCCATTTTCATTAACGATTGTGGCTGCCATTCCTGGAATTGGTCCATGAAAACCACATGGCTTTATCGGAATAGTAGGGTATGTGCCAAGAATTCCCCCTGACACTTCAGTTCCCCCCGAATAATTTATGATCGGACATCTACCTTTTCCTACATAATCTAAAAACCAAAACCATGCTTCCGTGTTCCACGGTTCTCCTGTTGACCCTAGTATCCTTAAGGATGGAAGTTGTGGTACTTGTGCTTCTTTCGTCATGAGCGAACGGATTAAAGTAGGCGAAACTCCGAAAGTCGTAATTTGATGGCGTTCAATGAGTTCCCATAATCGACCTTCATGAGGAAAATCAGGGCTACCTTCATAAAAAACAACCGTTGTACCGTGAACCGCTGCACCTAAGAATAGCCAGGGCCCCATCATCCAACCAAAGTCCGATAGCCAAAAGATGCGGTCGTCTTTTTTTATATCAAAACAGAAGTAAAGGTCAATTGCGCTTTTTAAAGGAAATCCTGTGTGAGTATGGACAGTACCCTTTGGTTTGCCCGTCGTACCAGATGTATACATAATCATAAATGGATCATCTGCAAGCAATCTCTCTGTCTCCACAGTTTGATTTACATGTTTGTCAGTCAAGTCATGTAACCAAATATCTATGCCTTGATTCCAGTCAATATCCTGGTTTGTGCGATTAGCTACCACGACATGCTCAATAGTCGGCGCAAGTTTAACTGCACGATCTGCTTCGGCTTTCGTGTTTATCACTTTTCCACGACGATAGAAGCCGTCAGCTGTAATCAACACTTTCGCCTGACTATCGTTTAACCGTAACGCCACAGATTCCGACCCGTAACCTGAAAACACGGGGATCACTATCGCACCAATCTTCGCACAGGCGAATAATGAAATAGGTGCTTCTGGTATTGGAGGCAAATAAATACCAATTCGGTCACCCTTTACAATTCCTAATGATATTAAGCCAGCCGCTAGCTCATTCACTTTTTTATTGAGTTCGTTAAAGGTATAAGAAACAGTGCTTCCATCCTCACCTTCCCAAATGAAAGCAAGATGTTCGCCTCTGCCATTGCTAATTTGTTTCTCAATCGTATAGTGGACAAGATTTGTTTTTCCCTTACTGAACCACTCTGGAAAAGCTATCCCGTTTTGCGTATTCAGCAACTCGGTATAGGGCTCGTGCCACGTCACATCGAGTTCGTTAAGCAGACTTTCATAAAACCATTGTGGATCGCTAATTGATTTCTTATGAAGTTCTTCAATGTCTGCTAATCCGTGTTTACTATTGAATAAAGTGATGTTCGCATTGTTAATGAGCGTGTCATCTGGATACCATGCAAGCTCCTGATTATTTAATGTATTGAATGCTTCTTTTACGTTCATTGTCATTATTGCCACCCCTTAGGTACTTCCACTAAAACTGCGGTGCCTTGGCCGCCTCCTCCACATAAGGTTGCGATTCCTTTTCCGCCTCCACGTCTTTTCAATTCATGGATAAGCGTTAGTAGCAAGCGAAATCCTGTGCCACCTAAAGGATGACCAAGTGCAATTGCCCCTCCGTTAATATTCACTTTTTCAAAAGGGATTTTTAGTTTCTTACAGCTCGCAATGGCAACACTAGCAAATGCTTCGTTTATTTCAAAGAGGTCAATTTCAGCTAGTGTGTGACCCGTTTTCTCAAGTACTTTTTCAATGGCTTGTGCCGGTTTTAAATGTAGGCTTACATCCGGGCCTGCAATATCTGCCCAACCAATGATTTTAGCAAGTGGAGTTTGGCCAGTTTTGTCAGCAAACGACTCACTCGCAACAATCCCCACACTTGCTCCATCAGACATTTGAGAAGCATTGCCAGCTGTAATCGTTCCATCTTCAAGAAAAACGGGTCTTAATCTTGATAATGCTTCAAAAGAAGAATTTGGACGAATGCCTTCGTCTTCGGTTACAACTCCTGTTTTTGTTGTTACTGGTATGATCTCTTTTTCAAAATACCCTTTCGTCACCGCTTTATATGCACGCTGTTGTGAGGAAAGTGCATACTCATCTTGCTCGTAGCGCGTAATTCCTAACTCCTTGTTAATGGTATCTGTCAGAACGCCCATCGATTCATCAGACAAAGAGCACCACAGTCCATCGTCAAGCGTGTCGCTAAATACTTCTTTTCCAAGCGTGATATTTTTTCGTAAATTGGCGACGTGTGGGGCATTGGTCATCGAATCATACCCACCCACAATGTACAGCTGTCCTTCGTGTAAGGCGATTCGTCTGGCTGCATCCGACACCGACGCCAAGCCTGCTAGACACACATTATTTAACGTGATCGCTGGTACGGATAAATCTACTCCGGCATCCACCGCTACCTTTCTCGCAGGATTCTGACCTTGCCCTGCCTGAATAACCTGAGCTAGTATAACGCCATCTGCATTTCTCGATTGTGGAACCCTTCTTAGTAGTTCCTCAACAGCCGTAGTTCCCAACTGTTTTGCTGTGATGCCTGAAAGACTCCCTTTAAATTTCCCAAATGGTGTTCGTACTCCTTCTAAAATAACAACAGACATATTCTTTTCCCCTTTCAATTTTCACAAGTTACTCTTCACTTTCATTTATCGACTGCCATGGAATCACCAGGTTAGGATTGACATTAATCATACCGACCCTATTTTTGGGTACAAAAAAGCCCCTTTCACTTTGAAAGAGGCTACGGTTTCTAATGGATCGCCTTATCTTCCAGAATGACATCATTCTGCAGGATTTAGCACCGTTCCATATAGGAGGTTGCTGGACTTCACAGGGCCTGTTCCCTCAGTCGCTCTTGATAAGTTTCTATTAAATTGGTTAAATATTCTTTGTAGTTAGAATATTAAATCGCTTAGGTGTTAATGTCAATCCTTGTTTTTACAGTTTTTACATTAGTAAACGCTTACATCATTGACACTACTGTAAAGAAATTATTTTCTACTTATTTATTCCTGCCAGTACTAAACTCGGAAGTTAGCTCTTACATTTATAGGGAAATCAAGTGTGTTCTGCACAGTTTTTTCATATTTATCGTGTACAATTAAATGCAGTTAGTTGAGGATGGTGTAAGAGATGAATCGTATTTCGATGAAGTTAGCGGCGTATTTTTTGTTAGCTGTGTTGATCTTAGAGGGATTAATGATGATTTACTTGCATCGCACGATTGTTCACGCACAAGAAGATGCCCAGTTTTCGCAGTTGCTTGAACGTGGGGCGAACCATCGCGATGTGTTGCAAGATTCTTATTCACAAGAAACATTGATGCATATTGAGCTGATGGAGTCGAGTCCAGAACGGCAAGTTGCAATTTTAGATGCGGATCGTCAGTGGACTGCAGGTTCAGATAGTTCGAAGGCTTTAGTGGATAATTTCCAGCAAAATTTAACAGCCGTCCCTGCTCGTGATTCAGTTGTCATAAATGATTGGCAACAGTACAACTACATTGTTACGTTACATCCATTTGAAGCGGAAAATGGTCAACGAGGTTCAGTTGTCATGTTTGAATCAAGTAAGTCACTTCATTCCCTTATGGAAAGATTAAATACACACTTTAGAATTGCAGGCTTGGCTAGTTTACTCATTTTGTTTGTCGTGTACGTAGGGTTATCTCGTATTATTACTCGTCCACTTATTCGTATGATAGAAGCGACGGAACGACTAAGTAGCGGAGATTTCCGAGTCAAGTTAACTCACCAAAGTCGAGATGAACTAGGTGAATTATCAAAGTCGATTCAAAAATTAGCGGATGATTTAGAACATACCAAAAAAGAACGTATGGAGTTTCTTGCAGCTATTTCACATGAATTACGAACTCCTCTCACTTATTTATCCGGCTATTCTTCTGTCTTAAAGCGAGATGACCTATCCGCACAAGACCGACAGCGCTATGTGTCGATTTTAGAAGAAGAATCGACTCGTTTGACTGAACTTGTGAAAAATTTGTTTGACTTGGCACAAATGGGTGAAACAACATTCACCATTTCAAAAGAAAGCGTCCAATCAAGCCCCTTTTTCTCTAATGTATTGCAACGTGTCGAACCGTCTTTTCAATTAGAAGAAAAGTATTTGCAGCTGTCGATTCGAGAAGAATTTGAGATGTTTGTAGACCCGGTTCGTGTCGAACAAATCGTCATAAATTTGCTGGATAATGCCCGTAAATATTCGCCTATAGGATCGACCACAAGGATGGATGTTTTTTTACAAGATGGACTAACGGTCATTCGAATCGAAGATGAAGGGATAGGTATCCATCCACTTAATTTTGAATTGATTTTCGAAAAACTTGTTCGGGTAGAGAAGTCCCGTTCTAGAGAATATGGTGGCGCTGGTCTTGGGCTAGCTATTGTCAAAGAGCTCGTTGACGCACATGGAGGACGTATTGAAGTGATTAGTGACGTTGGGAAAGGCAGTGTTTTCACTGTCATTTTGTAAGAAATCAGGTGAGTGAATGACAACGATTTTGTGTATCGATGATGAAAAGAGAATGTTGGAATTACTAGATTTATTCTTAACACCAAACGGCTTTCAATGCCTGATTAGCAATGATGGGCAAAAAGGATTACAGCTCCTCGATCTGCATTCAGTTGATTTAGTCCTTCTTGATGTGATGATGCCTTTTATGAATGGTTGGCAAGTATGTGAAGCCATTCGTCTAAAGTCTGATGTGCCCATTATTATGTTGACAGCTAGATCCGACAAGAGTGACGTAGTAAAAGGATTGCATGCTGGCGCTGATGACTATATTATTAAACCGTTCGATGAACAAGAGCTTGTGGCACGTATAAATGCTGTACTAAGACGTTCTTCTCCTACAGACTCACCCATCTTGGTTCGAGATGGTTTCATTTTGGATTTAGCTGCGTACACTTTTCGTATAAACGACCAAACGCTTACGCTAACCTTAAAAGAGTTTCAATTGTTGGAGACATTTATGACGCATCCCACAAGAACCTATACGCGCGAACAATTACTTGCTGTCGTGTGGCCTGACCGGTCTCTCACAGAATTGCGTACAGTCGATTCACATATCCGGAATTTGCGTGACAAACTTAAAACAGCTGGGTTTCCAACGTCAGACTACATCGTGACAGTTTGGGGAATTGGCTACAAATGGAAGTAAAGGTGGATTATATGAAGAAAAAATTGAACTTTTTAGTCATCCTTTTTGCACTATTTCTAATCAGTGCATGTTCGAAAGAAGAAACATCTAATTTTACTTATGAAGCTATCGATGATTCCAATGTAATTGATCATATCCATGGTATCGGGTATCCAGCAAATGGAGATATATTACTTGTCGCTACTCATAACGGACCCATCACATTTGATGGAGATACATGGAAACAAGCAAATTCACAGAATCATGACTACATGGGTTTTCAAGCCGTCAGTCAAGGATTTTATTCTAGTGGTCATCCTGAACCCGATTCTACGTTAGAAGATCCACTCGGTTTAGTGAAGAGTTTTGATTTGGGAGAAAACATTGAGCAACTTGCGTTTTATGGCGAGATTGACTTTCATTATTTAGCTGCTGGTTATGACACAAATCGAGTATATGTAATCAATCCCATGCCTGTTAAAGGATTAGAACCAGGTTTACATTATACAGATGACGAAGGTAAAACCTTTGTTCAAAAAGCGATGAACGGGTTTGACTCCCAAAAAGCGTCGAACTTAGCTGCACATCCTGAGGATAAAGACTTGGTTATGATTGGGACAGAAACTGGTCTGTCCGTGTCAACAAATGCAGGAGAAGATTTTTCTTCTAAATTAGTCGGTTCTTATGTCACCTACGTGACTATAGGAAAAGAAGTTGGCTATGTAGCGAGAAATGAAAAAGAAGAAGTTGAGCTTGTGGCATTTGACTTAGATAATTATGAAGAAAACATACTTTCATTACCTGAAATAGAGGGAGACAATCCAATCACCTTCATCACTGCTCACCCAATGGATAAGCAGGAACTGACCATTGTTACGTTGAAAAATGATATTTATGTAACAAAGGATGGCGGCAAATCATGGACTGCTATCATGGAAAAAGGCAAAGTAGTTACACCGTAATATTGGCAGAGTCTAAAGCCTTGATAAGCGTTATAACGGCGCTACACCCAAACAATTAGGCTAAATATAGTGATTTCCGTTACAACGCACTTTCATGTTTCGAAGCTAGCGTAGCGATGCAGCTCACTTTCATGTTTCGAAGCTAGCAAAGCGATGTAGAAACAGAAACAGGCGGACGCTTTCCGCGGGCGGTCCGTGAGCCTCCTCGTCGCAAGCTCCTGCGGGGTCTCACCAGACTCGCTTTTCCCGCTGGAAAGATATTGGACGAACTGTCATTCGTCCAATATCTTTGCGACGAGTAACCGCAGGAGCACATGTTTTCTCTTCGCCTTTCACTACAATCATTCACCTTTTAAAAATAACAGTGATAGCCATATAGTTTTAATAATAAATATAAAAAAGCGTCCTATTTTAATATAAAAGTACCCACACCCATATTTAGATAGGACGATTTATTATGTGCAATCAAGATTACTAAACAAGAATATATCATTGAACAAAATTCACATATACTGAGGAAACTTTCGTTTCTAAAAAAGGAAATCACGACTTCACATTAATCGAATTAATGAGAGTCACATCAAAGAAATTCCGAGTTAGCATGTTAGTCTACATATACTAGAAACACCATGAACACTGGTACTTTAAAGAAATTTTCAACTGAAATAACAATTCTCCATACAGTAATGTACTTGGGTTTCCGTCGCTATGGCTCGCAAACTTGCTGTACCATATCTTCCAGAATATAAGACACCGATTGAAGTGACAGAGTCACTTCAATCGGTGTTTTTCGTATAGGGACTCATGCGGCATGCGCTTGCTTTAAAGTATGTGCAATTTCATTTTTTACAGAACTGGATAGCAGGGTTTTCGGTAGCGTAGCGAAAAAAACCATTTAACTCCTTCTGTAAAACCGAGTTGAAACACCTAATTGGTAGCCATTTCGCTAGCGCTACATGGCTTTTTTCTGTGGGTGATTCTTAAAGAGCTTCAAGTTAACACGGTTAATTTCCATATTTTAACTATTACAACGTGGATCACTATTTTTACAACGTGGAGGTCTTTTTTTACAACGTCAGCCTCCATAATTACAACGTGAACGCCAATAATTACAACTGAGCTACCGCTCGACACTAAATCCATTTCTTTTTGGCGATTCGAGACACGATATAGAGTGGTAAACCCTGCAAAAGGAAAAGACTAGCGATGTGACGCTGTCACATTGCTAGTCTTTTCCTTCTATAGGTTATGAATTGCTAACCTCATTCTGTACGCACCTCAGTGGCCATTACCATCCTCTGAGACAATTTCAAGTTTATCATCTAAGATTCCTTGTGTTTGATAAGATATTGTCGCTTCGGAGCCAATCAAAAAACCATGATTATACGGTCCTTTAGACGGTTCTTTTTTAAACGTTGGCTTAATAGTTGCGAGAAATTCATACATGGCAGCATTCACTTTCCCATCTTCTAGGAAAAGTAATGGTGCATGTTTTCCTAAATGGGAGAATGGTGCAGCCCCAAGTGCCAGTTCAGGTGTTTTGGTTGAAATGAACGAAACACCATGTCCTGGTTCCTTTAATCCCCATCCAAAGCCTGTTTTTTCATCTTTAAATTGAGCAAATGCAATGCTATTTTGAGTAGGTGTTTCTCCGCTAATACGCGTGACTTTGCCGTAATTTTTAAGTTCTTTTTCTACTTCAACTGAAATTACAGATTCCGGGCCGACTATGTAAACTTGTGCATCTTTTCTTTTTGCTAATGCTTGAGAAGTTGCTTCCGGTATTTCATCTTTAGCAACAAACAACACTGGTTCAGGCATATGTGCAATCCAGTTCACAGCAGGGAGCGAATAAAGTTGTGACTCATCTTCTAGTGCCACAACGATTACACTTTGAGAATACTCTCCATCTGAAACATTGGCATAAGCTTCATCCACAAATGCTGCAAATACAGCGGGTTGTGTCGTGGCGATCTGGTCTACTTTATATTCAGCTAACTGAGATTTCATAGACTCACTGTACTCACCCATGACTAGGATTTGCGTTCCATTGACATTGCCGTTCGGGTTTAGACGATTAATTTCGTTCATAACTTGTTGTGTCAATTGTCCTTGTTGTGTGAAAAGAATCGGTCCGTTATTTGGTTGATGAATGAGATTTGCACTTGCCATTGTTAATTGCCAGTTTTCTACTGGAGCTAATATGACAGTCCCTGGTTGATTTTCTTTGTGTGTAGCTGGCCAAATCATCTGGGCAACCATTATAGATGTATCAACAGGTCCGTCACTTATTAAGCGTGTAATATTTTTAGTGTTTAGTGTAATTAAACCTTCACTCGCTTGACTATTGAATGCCTTAGGTGCTTGTACAAATGACTCCTTGTTACTAGAGGTCTTGCTATTATTGTTGTCATTTGAGTTACCGTGGTCCATTTCTTCCATATCATCGTCATCTTTATGATTGTTGTTGTCATTTGAACATCCCGATACTAGTAGCAAAGATAATATAGTATATGCTGTTACTTTATGCCATTTATTCATGTAAGTACCCTCCTGGACTTCTTTCATACTTTCAAGTATACCCAGTAATTATGGAATAACTATACAAAGGGCTTGTATTCAAAGAAATGTCGTTAAAGAGGAAGATTTTATGTTTTAATAAGAAGAAAACTGTTTAAGGAGCTTACTATAAATGGATGCTTTATTACTTTATTTACATACAACCCCACTACCACTAGCGATAATGCTTAGTATTTGTCTAAATATAGGTATTGCTATTGTCGGTGTCATTCCAAGTGTCTTTTTAACGGCGATAAATGTAACTGTTTTTGGTTTTTGGGGAGGCTTTTATGTATCTCTCATCGGGGAAGCAATCGGAAGTTTCGTGGCATTTTGGTTGTACAGAAAAGGATTTCGGAAGTTTGTTAATCATAAATCCAAACATACTCCCCGTCTCCAGAAGTTGCTGCATGCTTCTCCAAGGGAAGCGTTCCTATTTGTAATTGGATTGCGCATGATGCCTTTTGTTCCGTCTGGATTAGTTACTCTTTATGCTTCAGTGGGTACAATGAATTTTGGGTCGTTTGTAGTGGCCAGTACCATAGGAAAAGTTCCAGCTTTATTAATGGAAGTTTCTTCAACTTACGCTATCGTGAAATGGACAAGCGCTGCACAATTTTTTGTCTTTGCATTAGCGATTGCTTTACTCATTTTTGTCTGGATAAAGGTGAAAAATCGCTAAAAATGATTGAATATAATTACATACTCTAAACATTTATTAAGCGATTTAACCTAGGCAAAAGTATATACAATTCTATTAGCTCTACTAGTATTGCGAACCAATTTCCCCATTTGTAACATGTTGAATTGCATATAATACAACATCTTACTATAGAAGGTGGTGTTAGCTATGGGATACGAACATAAAGGTGGATCTTCTTTTGCTTTACTCGTGGTTCTTTTCATTTTATTGATTATTGTTGGAGCAGCTTTTCTTTACTAAAAAATAATCAAGAGGAAAAGAAAGCCACTCCTTCAGCACACTGGGGGCGCTTATTTGCGCTCTCTTCTTAATTTTATATTTGTTAACAGCTGTTTTTTATGAGCAAGCTCGTTTCGTAGCGTTTTAGGTAGACGAATTATGTTTTTTTACAGTAAGTTTAATCAAATAGTACACCAATATAGCACCGACTAATATAACCCAAATGAAGTTTTCATTTATGTTATCCGATAATAGTCCTGCTGGAATAAGAGCAAGAACAAAAAAATAAATAAAGTTTCCGATAGTTGTTGCAAGTAAAAACGGCCAAAAGCGAACTGTGCTTAATCCTGCTAATATATTGACTAAACTTGTTGGAACCAGAGGGAATATCCTAGCTTGAAAGACATATGAAAAACCATTAGCATCGACTTTTTCAATTAACTTTTTTTTGAATTTTTCAATTAATCTTTCTTGAAATAAATAACGAACACTATAAAAAACGATAGTTGCCGCGATTAAACTTGAAATCCAGCTCCACAAGAATCCATTGATGAATCCAAACAACGTAATATTTATGGTAATCACGAGTAGTAAAGGAAATACCGTAAATGTATTTTGAATGATCATGATTACTAGCATAAATACATATGCATATAACAAATTCTCAATCAAAAACTCTCGAATAGCCAAAACGTCTCCATTTACAAGGTATGTAAGAATTTGACGATTCAATAGTAAAAATATGAACAATACAAAAAAGCTGCTCCAGATTAACCAATTCCTATATGTAACTTTCTTAATGATGTCTTTCATTTGTCACCTGCTCAACTTTTTTTAAAACCTAGACATTAAATACCATGAAATTTCATTTATCATATCATGTTATCTAGATGCATACTTCTAAAGTCTTTTCTTTCAAATGTGTTGCTGTGACAATAACGTGACATTTGAGCCCTCTCTTTACACCGAATTAAGGAAAGATTAATTTTCCTATGTTATGATGAAAAAAACTCTATAGATGAGGTGCATATATGAAAGGCTATCAATTTTTAATTACGTTAAATTACGTTAAACCAAAAGTATGGCGCCGTATTATGGTACCTGTAACACTAGATTTTTATGACTTACATTCCGTGATTCAAACGTCTACTGGGTGGACAAACAGTCATTTGTTTAATTTCTCCATTGAGGATTCAACAAACAACAAAACGATTGAGTTAGTTGGAGATGAAGAATCAGTTACAGAAAATTTTGGAATGGCTCAACACTATATGAAGAACCCGCCTGAAAAAGGGTCGTTTGCAGACGAGATGTACCAAAGATTCATCCGCGTTCAATTACTACTCGCTCGAGATGTGGATTTGAGTCAATATGTTGTTGACTCACCGGAATTCCGCTACATGTATGACTTTGGCGACGGCTGGGAACATGAAGTCATAATGGAAAAAGTCGTGGAAGATTACGAGTACGATTATCCTCAAGTACTTGAAGGTAAAGGGACTTGTCCCCCTGAAGACGTTGGTGGTCCACCCGGTTTTGATAAATTTAAACGGGTCATGAAAGATAAAGAAGATCCCGAACACTCACATATGAAAGAATGGGCAAAAGAACAAGGCTATAAAAAGTTTAATTTATCAAAAGTGAATGAATATTTAAAAGAAGAATGGGTCTAGAAAAACAAAATAGCACCGTCTAGTTCAATACTTAATAGATTTCCAAAATCTTATGAGTGAACAATGCTTTTTCCCGTGTCAGCTCAACAAAAGTGCATATGCTAAAACATCCTTCTATATAAGGTGGTGTTTAGCATGGGATACGAATATAGTTCTGGCGGTGGTTCTACATTTACATTAATCGTTGTTCTCTTCATCTTATTAATTATCGTAGGTGCGAGTTTTCTATACTAATTAATTTTGGTCCTTAAACTCCATTATGATGCTCGACCCTTTCCCCCATAACCGTGCATCATAACACTCAAAAACCCTGGCTCGTATAGTGGCGACCACTGAAAAACTTACATTTTTAAAATTTGTAAGTGTGTTTTAATTCAAAAAGGCGACATTTCGTTCGATTGCGAACGAAATGTCGCCTTTTCTTTCCTCTTGCTTACTCTGCTTCTTTCAGTAATTGAGATTCATACCAAATAGATCCGCAGGTGATACTACTTCATAACCGTGTTTATGACTCAATTCACTTCTTTCCTCTTCAATTTTACAGCGTTAATTTGCTTTTCCATTAAATTCCTCACTATTTTTTTGTTGTGTCAATTTAATTGTCTTAGAGTAGGTCTTACTTTCAGCCGCTTCTGTATAAGACCCTTCACGAAACGGACAGATTTTACATTTTTAATATCTTAACTGCAGGAATATGAACAAGATGTGCCTCGTTTTCAATTACTGAAATCAATTGTTTACATTAAGTCAATTCCTCTTTTACTTCGCTAGAATTTTTGGCTAGAAATTTTTCTTTCATTGATTTATCGATTTGATAAGCGAGTAAATGTTTTTCATTTCCGGCAACCATAATACCTTTCTCCAAACGACTAGACAGAAACTCTAGTATCATCATCTTTACAAATCTAATAATTGACTGATAGTTTGACAATACCTTACGATAGAGTGGAACAAAAATCCAATTTACTGGAGGTCTATTATTTGAGATTACATGACAAAGTAGCAATTGTTACAGGTGGAGCAAGTGGTATTGGCGAATTTACTGTACGTGAAATGGTCAATCAAGGTGCAAAAGTGGTTATTGCCGATTTTGATGATAGTCGTGGTCTAAATCTTGCTGAAGAACTCGGTGAACAGGTCTCTTTTATACATGTTGATGTTTCACAGGAAGACGAAGTAGAGGCAATGGTCAATCACACGGTTGAGACGTTTGGAAAAGTGGATATCTTATTTAGTAATGCTGGTGTCGGTTCAATTGGTTCTACTCATGAGTTAACACTTGAAGATTGGAATAAAACAATATCCATTAACTTATCTGGTGTATTTTTATGTGCCAAATATGCGTTAATTGAGATGGTCAAGCAAGGCAGTGGTAGCATTATTAATTGTGCTTCAATTTTAGGTCACGTTGGACAAGCTTCGACCGCATCTTACACAGCTGCAAAAGGTGGCGTGGTCAATTTGACAAGAGCACTTGCTTTGGAATACGCTGCTCAAGGTATTCGTGTAAACGCTGTTTGTCCTGGATATATCAAAACCCCGTTGCTTGATCAATTGGATGATGCCATGTTGCAACACTTGGAGTCACTACATCCACTAGGTCGTTTAGGTGAATCGCATGAAGTCGCAAACGCTGTCGTATTCCTTGCTTCAGATGAAGCTAGTTTCATCACAGGCGCAAACTTGATGGTCGATGGTGGATATACAGCTCAATAATAGGTGTTTCTTTCGTTTTTTCCAAGTTATGATTTAACAATATCGCCCAAGAGCCCACAACATGTGAGCTCTTTTTAACGTTTTTATACGCTTCAATCTACTTCTTCTTTTACACTTCCATAATATGTCGTCACGGCGTGCATCAAACAAAAAAACGTTAGCAATCCCATTGTTAATTTCCCTTAATGTTTAAGACCACTCTATTAATACAGTTTAAAAAGGATAATTTACTATATTCGTTTTATACTTTGTATAATTCGACAAATAAGGACGTCTTGAGGTGCATGAAAATGAAAGTAGAGAATCTGTTATTTAAATTCTTTATTATTTGGTATATTTGTGGCGTGATTTTACTTAGTTTTGACTTGTTGCCACTATGGCTTGAGTGGTCCAATGTGATGTTTCTCTTCCTTGCAGGGTTACTGGCTTGCATCTACTTTCTCAAGCTTTTTGGCTGGAAATTTGGTATTGCGATTTGTAGCGTGATTTTTGTGTTTTCATTCTCAATTGAATATCTTGGCGCAGCTTTTGGTGTGTTGTTTGGCGACTATAGTTATACGGATCGATTTACGCCTAATTTGTTCGATGTACCAATTGCCATTGGTTTTGCATGGCTTATGGTCATGGGAACCTCTCATGCGATCGCCACCAGAATCGTTCCAAAAGGAAACTTACTTCGCTTGATTATCGGAGCTAGCATTGCTGTCGTAATTGATCTCATCATTGATCCGGTTGCTTTTAAAGTGAAACAATATTGGATTTGGGATGGTCCGGGAATGTATTACGATATTCCTTTTAGTAATTTTGTCGGTTGGTTTATTGTTGCTTTCCTCCTTCATGTTGTCATTTTTCTTATTCAAAAACGGACTGGAAATATTCGGACAAACCCTATATGGGAAGGACGAATGATTTTGTTATTCGGGCTTATCGTTGCGATGTTTGTATTATTAGGTCTAATCGGACAACTTTGGCTTGCTAGTTCGCTCACTTCTTTACTAACCGTTGTGATTCTTATCATGGCGTACAAGAGGAGAATCATATGATTCCAGCAAAAAAAAATAAATACTTTGATTTTGTCTTTACGATTTATCTTAAGCGCCTTTTAAAATCTTCTTTTGATAAAGTCTATTGGCATTCTAAAATTGATATTCCTTCTAGTCCTGTACTTTTTATCGCCAATCATAGTTCTTGGTGGGATGGACTTCTTTTCCATCACTTGAGTAGAACTGTTTTTAAGCATGACTTATATATGATGATGCACGAATCTGGATTAAAACAATATCCCTTTTTTAGAAGGTTAGGCGCATTTTCAGTCAATCGTTCTCATCCAAAAGACATTCTGCGATCTCTTCAATACGCGGAACAACTATTACAGGATGGGGAAACGGTTTGTTTATTTCCACAAGGCGATGAGTTACATATAGAAAAGCGTCCCCTGCAATTTCAAACGGGTGCTGCTTATTTGGTCGAGCATCATCCTGAAATACCCATCGTACCATTAAGCTTTTATTATTCATTTGGCCATAACAAAAAGCCTGAAGTATGGATTCAAGCGGGTCGTCCACTTTACAACGCGGATTTATTCGGAAATCAACGCAAGGACAAAACACAATCACTTGAACAAATTTGTACATTGCAGTTAGATGAATTAAAAGGGCGAGTTGTTCATGAACAGCATGCCTTGTTTTCTAACTTAATTTAAAGGGGTTTAAATATGTTAGCAGCGATTATTATATGTTTACTTGTCTTTTTCTTGTGGACCATCATTAACTCCATGTTTCTTCCAAGTTTACCGAAAGAAGCTAAGCTTAACGCGTACCCTCTCATATCGGTATTGGTGCCGATGCGTAATGAAATGCGCAACGCACAAGCTTTTATTCACAATATACAGCAATTAACTTACCCCAATATGGAGGTAATTGTGTTAGACGATCAATCAACAGACCTCACCAAATCCATCTTGCACAAAGCCATAGGACTAGATCGCCGTTTTCGCATGATTTCTGGTAAACCACTCCCAGTCGGTTGGGTTGGAAAAGTTCATGCTTGCGACCAACTGCAAAAACTGGCGAATGGAGACTATTTGCTGTTTATTGATGCGGATGTTCGTTTACAACCTCAAACAATAGAAAAGTCGCTGATGCTCCTTCAAACGAAACGGGCAAAACTATTAAGTGGGTTCCCTTCCTTTGAAGTTCCGACTCTTTTAAGTAAACTCCTTGTACCGATGCAACATTTTGTCGTGATGCTACACTTACCCATTGCGCTGGCCAATTGGACAATAACGCCAGCAACGACTGCCGTAAACGGTGCTTTTATGTTTTTTGAGCACGCTGCTTATCGGAAAATGGGTACTCATCGAGCCGTCCATTCCTCATTAGTCGAGGATGTTCACATTGCACGAAAAATGAAGGAACAAGGCTATCGCGTGTTGCTTGCCAATATTACAAAAAACGTGTCGTGTCGAATGTATGCAACCAATGGCGAAACCTGGGAAGGATTTTTAAAAAATATATTTGTTGGTGTAGGACGTTCGATACCTATCGTCATTTTTTTAACTATTTTTTATAGTGTTTTTTATATCCTTCCTATGTTTTTACTAGTATATGGGGTTGTCACCTTCCAACCACTTTACGTGCTGCCTTATGTAATTTTGACTTTACAAAAAGCCTTTGTAGATTGGAAATCAAATCAGCAATTATATATATCCTGTTTAATGCCTTTATCCGCTACCGCACTTGTAGCAGTGCTATGGGGTTCAACTTGGAAAGCATGGAGAAAGCAGCCCTATAATTGGAAAGGAAGAAACTATTTATGAAAAAAGTTGTGATCATCGGAGGTGGATTAGGCGGATTATCTGCAGCCATCACACTCGCTCATGCAGGGTTTCATGTGGAATTGTTTGAAAAAAACAGTCATTTTGGTGGCAAACTAATGCCCGTACAGCTCGGCGAGTACAATTTCGACTTTGGTCCTAATACCATAACGATGCCCTATGTCTTTCAACAAGTAATTGAGCAAACGGGGGAACGTGCTGATCACTATTTCGACATGGTCAAACTACCTACTCATACCCAAAATATTTTTACAGATGGCACTCATCTTAATTTTTCTAGCAATCAACAGTATATGATTGAGCAACTTGAAACACTCGACCCAATTGGGGCTCGAAATTATCCTGCTTTTATCAAAGAAATTAGTCGTTTATTCGATTTATCCGAGCGACATTTTCTACCTAAAACGTTTCAATCTTGGCGTGATTATGCCTCTCCTACATTAGGCGCTGCGATGTTACAGGTACGCCCATGGCAATCCTTACACAAATTTTTCGCCTCCTATTTTACAAATTCTAATATGATAGATTCGTATAATCGGTATGCGACTTATATCGGTTCTTCCCCTTTCCAAGCCCCTGCTACGTTTGCAATGATCGCCTATTTAGAAATGGTCGAAGGCGTTTACTATGTAAAAGGGGGAAATAGTAAAATTGCAGAAGCGTTTACCACCTTAGCCCGAAAGTTAGGAGTTCGACTTCATCCAGAAACAGCAGTGAAGAAAATACTTGTGACTCATAAAAAAGCAACGGGCGTTGAATTACATAATGGGGAAAGAATTGATGCCGATTATGTCATCATGAATGCCGACTTGTTAAAGGCATATCCTGAACTCGTCTCTGAAGATGAACGACCTTCATTTAGTAATAAGAAAGTTCAACAGTTTGAGCCTTCAATTTCCGCATTCGTCATTTTAGCTGGAGTCAAAAAACGATTTTCTCAATTAAAACATCATAACGTCTTTTTTTCAGAGAATTATCAACAAGAGTTTTCGGATTTATTTACTCATCAATCTTACAGCCATCAGCCCACGATTTATGTGAGTAATTCTTCTTATACCGACCCAGCTCGTTCTCCAAGTGGGGACAATTTATTTATTTTAGTTAATGCACCCGCCTTGCTTCAAAATGGGGATATGCAAGTAGATTCGACAAGTTATAAAAATCACATATACCAGATGCTTTCTTCTCATGGCCTGGATATTCAAGAGCATCTTGAAGTAGAGAAAACGTTCACTCCTATTGACATAAGTGAAAAATTTGGGGCCTATCGAGGAGCACTATACGGATTATCCGCAAATCGCAAAATAGATGCCTTCCTTCGATCACGTAATCGTAGTAGAGACATCCACAACTTGTTCTTTGTAGGAGGAAGTACACATCCTGGAGGTGGTTCTCCAATGGTCACTCTTAGTGGACAAAATGTCGCAAAATTGATTATTTTACTCGAGAAATAGCGGGAATGAATATATATTGAACGATTCACACTTTGAAATCAAAGTGTGTTTTTTAATACCTATTTTTTTGTTCACAAAACATTTTTATAAATTAGAACTAAAGTATTGGATTTATTTAAATAATTTTGTATAATACTTGTATAACCTTTGTATAGCAAAAAAATTAAAGGAGTCGTTCTATATGTCGAAGCGAATGATTGTAATTGGGGCAGGGCCAGGAGGGTTAGCATCTGCCATGTTGTTAGCAAGTAAGGGGTACGATGTTACCGTATATGAAAAGCAGCCTTATATTGGGGGTAGGAATTCAGAAATTAGTTTGGGTGATTACAAGTTTGATATGGGCCCCACTTTTTTAAATATGCTCTATGTTATTGAAGAAGTCTTTCAAGCAGCGAAAAGAAACTTGCATGACTACGTGAAAGTGGTCGAGTTAGATCCTATGTATGAACTGATTTTTGAGGATAAAAAGTTTGTAATGACACGCGACAAAGAAAAAATGATTGAACAAATTGAAACACTATACCCTGGTAATGGAGATGGATATGAACGATTTATGGAGGATACATCTAAAAAAATGGATGCCATTGCTCCACTTTTACAAACGAAGATGAATCGTTTTATCGACTTGTTTCAGCCAAAGGTTTTGAAAGCTATACCAGAGTTAGAAATCTCAAAATCTCTTGTACAAGTTTTGTCTAAGTATTTTAAAGAAGAAGAACTACAGCTTGCCTTTACATTCCAAGCGAAGTATTTAGGTATGTCTCCGTGGGAGTGCCCAGGTGCCTTTTCTATTTTGTCTTATATGGAACATGCGTATGGCGTTTACCATGTCGAAGGCGGCTTAAACAGATTATCGCAAGCAATGGGGAAAGTCGTTGAAGAACACGGTGGAAAAATCCATACAAGTACAGGTGTGAAAAAGCTGTGGCTTGAAGGCAGAAAAGTAAAAGGTGTTTATTTAGAAAATGGGGAACGCGTAGAAGCGGATGAAGTCATTATTAATGGTGATTTTGGTCATGCTATGACAAACCTAGTAGATAAAGGTGTATTAAAAAAATATTCACCAGCAAAACTTGAAAAGAAAAAATATTCTTGTTCAACCTTTATGTTGTATTTAGGCCTCAATAAACGTTTTGACCTTCCTCACCATACCATCGTCTTCTCTAACGATTACAGAAAAAATGTAGAAGAAATTTCAAAAACGAAATTATTGTCTGAAGACCCATCCATATATATACAAAATGCCGTTGTGACTGACCCAACACTAGCACCAGAAGGCAAATCAACCCTCTATATTTTAGCGCCAGTACCAAATAACTTTAGTGGTGTTGATTGGGAAAAAGATCATCAAAAATTCCGAGAAGTGATATTAAAAATAATTGAAGAAAAAACAGGCTTTAAGAATATCGAAGATCATATTGAAGTAGAAAAAATGATTACACCGCAAAATTGGGAAGAAGACATCTTTGTCTACAAAGGAGCAACGTTTAATCTAGGCCATCAATTATCACAAATGATGATTTTTAGACCGCATAACCAGTTTGAAGAGCTTGATAATTGTTGGCTTGTTGGTGGAGGAACACATCCAGGTAGCGGCCTTCCAACCATATTCGAATCCGCTCGTATTACGGTAAATGGAATATTAGAACAAAATAATCATGATACCGTACCCATTCGACCACTACCTAGATTACAAGAAGTATAAACTTCATCGTAGAAAAGCATTTCTTAACGTTATAACGTAAAGAGATGCTTTTTTAATGATGATTTTAAGATACCAACTTTAATCCAACCGCAGCGCCGAGAACCATCAATATGAATACAATACGTAGAATGGTTTTTGATTCGCCGTAAAATAACATGCCTAGAACCGCACCACCAGAAGCGCCAATCCCTGTCCATACGGCATAAGCCGTTCCCATTGGCACTGTTTCCATAGCGAAAGCAAGGAATATAAAGCTTGCACCAAAGCTTGAGAACAATGCAGTGATCGATTTCCAATTACGATTTTTATGTATTTGGTTAATCATTACAACGCCTGTCATTTCAAAAAGTCCCGCTATGATTAAAAACACCCATGCCATTATGATGCCACCTCTCCCTCTTCTTTTGTCACGAGCTTAAGTCCCAACACACCCGCAAGTAACAATAGTATTAATCCGATTTTAATCAAGCTAAATTCTTCACCAAAAAACATACTATCAGCAAGGACTGTCCCTGCCGTTCCGAGTCCAACGAACACTGCGTATACCGTACCCACCGGTAACGTTTTACCTGCCATTATCATTAAATAAAAACTCACCGCAATAGCGAGTGCAGTACCGATCCACATCCAAACATCATCTGCATGTTTTAAACCTATGACCCAAAACACTTCAAAAATTGCAGCAATGACGACTTTGACCCATTCTCTATTCATCTTTTTGAACCTCCTTCAACAAAAATAAACCTGAGAAATTAACGTAAAATACGTTATCTCCCAGGCTTTTGTCCTTCCGTGTATCTTTGCATGCGCAAAGCGTTTTCTCTTGGACCAGACCAAACCAGTTGTTTGCGGAACCCTAGAAAACTTGATCGTCATATGACTAAATGACGCTTTATGAAATTATCGTGTAACGCTAGATTATTACACTATAGACCATGAGTCAATAGAGGTGCTCATACCCATATTACAAAATTAAAAATCAACTCTTGTAATTTATACCAACAAATGCCATCATTAAATAAATATTCTGATAAGTATGTTATTTACCAGCAATCAACTACTGTATAGTGATTTCCGTTACAGGCGGACGCTTTCCGCGGGCGGTCCGTGAGCCTCCTCGTCGCAAGCTCCTGCGGGGTCTCACCAGGACTCGCTTTCCCGCTGGAGTCGCCGCCTTTCACTACAATCATTCACCTGTATAAAATAAATCGTCCTATCTTGTAAAATGAAAACACCCATACTCATATTTAGATAGGATGATTTTTTATGTGCAATCTAAAGATTACTAAACAAGAATATATCATTTAACAAAATTCACTTACGCTGAGAGAAAATTTGCGTTTTTAAAAAAGCAGATAGCGCATTCTAGATCATCACCAGCGCTGAATACAACCGATTTATGAACTTGTTTACGCATGATGGTCTAAAAGGCTAAATACGCAACTTCGTGTTGCTCCTGCGGCTACTCGTCGCAAAATACAGTGTCACGAGCTTTTGTAATGTCATTATGACCCATTTCAGCTTAGGTGTGAGTTAGACATAACAACTCTAACTATGAAGGCATTGATCGAAAAAACTAAGGGGGTATCAAATTGAAATTTATTACCAATAAGATTATTATTCTTGTCATATCTGTCGTTATTTTTATTGGGTTTTTCCAGCTATTTGGATTCTTTAGTAATCTATATATGCCTTCTTCATCCCTTGGGTCAATGATTAGCATGACTATCCTATTTATACTCATTCCGCTATCTTATTTGTCAGCTTATGGAGTTGTGAAAATCATTAAAGCTATGTAAAAAGACGCTCATAGTTTGGGCAATGATTTCTTAAGCTTTAATAACCAACTGGGTTGGTTATTAAAGTAGACTGTTACAGCGTCATAACGCTTGAATAAATGAACAACTTCGATACTTTTACGTCTATAAAAGGTGTTTGAAAATATGAGTGTATGGAGGAGAAATTATGGCATCTTATAGTCCATCAGAGATTTCAGAATTGGTCGATGTAAAAGAATCCACATTAAGAAAGTACTCGTTACTCTTAGAAGGATCTGGATATATATTTGATCGTAATGAGCAAAAACAACGCTGGTATAGCGATAAAGACGTGATCGCATTTCAAAAATTTATAGCATTAAAACAAAACGCCGATATGACATTAAAATCATCTGCTGATGCTGTTTATTTGTGGTCAATAGGAGCTGAAAACGCAGAGGTTGCTAGTGGTACTCACAATGTAAAAGAACGATACAACAACGATATGACGCAGGAAATTCATGAGGAGTTGGTCAATTTGAGAGAGTTGATAAGCATACAGCATGATCAAATTAAATTCTTGCATGAACATCTCGAAAACGAAAAATACTATCAAGAAAAACGTGATCAAGTGCTTCTTGATAGCATAGGGCAATTACGACTTGATATTCAACTGCAACGGGAGAGACAAAAAGCAATGGAAGAACAGATCATACTACAAGCGCCTGAGGAAGGAAAACCAACTTTATGGAATCGATTATTTAAGAGTGAATAGCTTGAAAGAAAGTATCCTTTTACTTACTGAACGCATACATTATTTGAGTCGGTTTTATTTCTCAGACTTGATCAAACATCATAATGGGTATACAACGGTTTCAAATTAATCTCAGATTAGTAAGATTTACAATGGCAAGGGGTGATTAAATGATTGAAATAATTTATGACGTTGCTACACTCGAAGACAGTTGTTATATTGAAATACTACCAGATAAGTATAAAGACGAGTGTTGGAATATGTCTTCAATTTATTTTACCGAAGAAAATTTCTGTTATATTATACCTACTTTTAGAAAGTGCTATAAAAAATTCGATTACTTTTCTTACAATGAAATAGAAGTTGATACTTGGAAGTTAATTATGAAGGAATTGGAGAAAGTGAAGAATTATCTAACTAATAATCCTATTCCAGATACATTGAAGGATGTTATAGGGTTTCCATTCACCAATTCCGAGAAAGATTTTATGGAAAACTATGATACAAACCTCAAGCAACTGATCTTGATGATTGACGACTTTCAAGTGTGGATTGAGGCAAAAAAAACCTCAACTAAGTATATTACTGTATTAGGGATGTAAATAGTAATTTCTTTTCGTTATTTCCTCACTGCAAATGAAAAATTTATTTTAAATAACCTTTTATCTTGCTTTCATCGGTATAGGTATACTAGATCGTTTCTGTCCTGGGAATACTACAAAGGTTCCTCCGATTGCAATAAATGAGCAGATAGCAATAGAAAAATATTTCTTCTTTTTACTCATATAAGACCTCCTCTAATTTGAACTTGCAAGTTTAGTGTAGTGAATGAGTATGAAGAGGATATGAATGACATGTTAAGATATTATTTAGAATAATTATCCACATCCCTCCCCCTCTACTAGCAAATTTCTCCCACTCGATGTGAACATGATCGACTACTTTGAAAGCGTCGTTTAGTTTCGTGGTACACTACATATAGATTTTTTTACGTTGAAACGAGGGTTTACTATGATTCGAACATTTGGCGTTACCGAGGACAGTCAATTAATAATTGATTTCCCTTTAGAAGACCTTCAAAAAAAACCGTTTGACTGGTATTGGGTTGATTTTGATAAACCGACTTCTGATGAATTGTCATTACTCGATTCTTTCTTTCATTTCCATCCTCTTTCTATTGAGGATTGTTTAGATCGTTTGCAGCGACCAAAAATTGATTATTACGATGGCTATCAATTTTTCGTTGTTCATACTATGAATGAGCAGACGTTAGAAGCCGAGGAACTAGATATATTCGTTGGCAA
The DNA here is from genome assembly GCF_004367585.1 of Paenisporosarcina antarctica. Classification (GTDB taxonomy): domain Bacteria; phylum Bacillota; class Bacilli; order Bacillales_A; family Planococcaceae; genus Paenisporosarcina; species Paenisporosarcina antarctica. The sequence continues at coordinate 36,066 of NZ_CP038015.1, read as the reverse complement.
AAATTTTGTCGTCACATTTCACCATTCTTCAGTAGAGGAGTTAGATGTAGTTCGCGAAAAATTACAACGTGATGCTTCATTTTGGGAGCGTGGTGCCATTTACGCCACGTATCAAATTATTGATAAAGTGGTCGATTCTTATTTTCCTATTGTTCACAAGATTGAAGATCATTTAAATGAAATTGAAGAACAGATGACATTTGATATGAAGCACTTTTCAATGGATAAAGTATTTGAAATGCGTAGTGACTTGTTGTGGTTACGTCGAACGATTATGCCAATGCGTGATTTAATGTACCGCGTGTTGAATTCGAGTCGTTTTGACCTTCAACCACACGAGCATACATACTTTGCGGATATTTCTGATCATCTTGTGAAACTAACGGAAATTGTCGAGTCAAACCGAGAACTTACGGCGGATATTCGCGACAGCTACACGGCAATGAACTCAAACCGCATGAACCGTATTATGATGATTTTAACGATAGTGTCTTCAATTTTCATTCCACTCACATTTATCGCAGGAGTTTACGGGATGAATTTTGAATACATGCCTGAACTTGAGATGAAATATGGTTACTTTATTGCGCTAGGTGCAATGATATTAATTGGATTGTCCATGTTAGCTTGGTTCAAACATAAAGGATGGATGAATTTATTTAAACAATAATGAAACTCATGAAAAAGGACCACTTTGGTGCTGCACCCCAAAAGTTAGAGTAAAAATCTAACTTTTGGGGTGTTTTTTATATGGCAAAATATAGCGATGAATTTGAATTGAAAGTTGTGAGGGCAAATATTAATTGAAGTAATATCATATGAAATATTATTGAGTAAACTGTAAGATAAAGGTGGCCAAAGAGTGAGCCAATTAAAGGACATAAACTAACCATTTGCTTGTCGTGTTATCAAAATAAACTACTTAAGAAGGTGTTAATATGAAAATTGATTTGCCTAGGATTCCAAAAGAGCTATCCCCAGCAAACTTCCAAGATATTTTTAATGTGGAAGACCCTGAATTAAAGAACTGTCTAATAACAAATACGTTTTTTGATCATGAAAATGTTGACAAAGTCCACTTAACAAATATGGTTGTGAAAAACTCAACGTTTCAAAATACTGTTTTCAATAATATTAGTTTGATGGACGTCAGTTTTGAGAATTGCGATTTTTCAAATGCTGATTTAAGTCAAGCTAGTATTCATAGGGTGTCATTCAAAGGTTGTAAATTACTTGGGGTCAACTTCGCAGACTCTCGATTTGGCAACGTCTTATTTGATAACTCTGTTTTAAATTTAAGCTCGTTTGGACATGCAAACTTAAATAAGGTGATCTTTGAAAATTCTATTTTAAAAGGTGCTGATTTTTATGATTGTAAATTGATTAAAACAAAGTATCTTTCTTGTAATATTGATGGCGTAAGTTTTGATCAAACTCCTTTAAAGGGTATAGACCTCAGCACTTCTGAGTTTCGAGGTTTAACAGTTTCACTAGATGAATTACGAGGGTGTAAAGTATCTTCATATCAAGCAATCACCCTGTCTTCTTTAATGGGTCTAGTGATTATAGATTGAATTTTTTATAGATTTTTCTAAAAAGCACCCTTTAATTTTAAGGGGCTTTTTTATTATTTAATTATGAATTTCATACTGCATATTCTACGCTCCCAAGTTGACATAACATCCGCATGAGGAAGTACATGCCTTCCTACTCCTCACTTCTTCTTTTTTCACCGATCATTTATACAGACAATATACATCGTTGAGTTGACGGACTTTTGGAGTCTGCTAATTTCCCCATCTACTGAGACGAGTTTGATTAATTAATGGGATTAGGAACAAAAAAAGCTCACTCTCAACAGTGAGCGAGCTTTTCTTATAACAGATAAGGCATACTTAAAATTCAATGGTTTCAGGTGGTTTCCCGCTTTTGTTCATTAAACGAATGGTTGATGGTTTCACTACTAAAATTAATAAATTTGGATCATCTGGACCCTCGAACCAATGCTTCATATTATCTTTCCATATTTTTTCTTTTAAACTTTCGTCTGTACTTTCACTAACTTTTCCTTCAATCTCTAAAAACGCATCTCCAAAGCCTTCTCCTTCATAACCAATCAAAATATGCGTATACGGATTGGCTTCAATATCTTCGACTTTATGTGTATTTTTATTCGTTGGCGTGTAAAGTGTGAATTCCTCATTATAGAACGTCATATATCTTGAATGGGGTTTGTTGCTTTGTACTGTTGCCATTGTCCCAATTCGGCTTTCGTTTAAAATATTTAATGCTTGTTTTTTACTCACTTGAAAATCAGCTCCTTTGTGAAAGTATTCCTTTCACTGCCGTCACTTAAACATACCAATATGCTATTTTTTATCTACATATTGGTAAAGCTTATCGTCATTTTCATGTGCTTTTCCCCGACCATCCGTATTATTTGAAATAAAGTATAGTTCTTCTCCATTGGAAAAAACATCTCGGATTCGCCCAAATCCAGTAATGGTCTCTTCCAGCTCTGCTGTCTCTACATTAACCACTAATATGCCTTCTCCACGAAGTGCTGCAATATATAATTTTCCTTTATGAAAAGTCATACCTGAAGGTGCCCATGTAGTATTTTCACCTGAGTGAAGTAAAGGCGCTACGAAACCTTCACGCTCTTCACTTCCTTCAATTAGTGGCCAGCCATAATTCTGACCTTGTTCAATTTTATTTATTTCATCTTTTGCAGATTGTCCATGTTCAGAGGCAAATAAAACACCATCATCAGACCATGCTAGACCTTGTGGGTTACGATGACCAAGACTCACTGTTTCCCATTGACTATTGGCATTTAAGCGGAGTATTTTACCGTTCTTTGATGTTGGGTCTTGAGCTAAATTCGGATTCGATGCATCTCCAATTGTCGCGTACAACAAATTATCGGGACCCATTTCAAGACGGCCTCCGTGATGTACATTGCCAGTTGAGATTCCCTCTAAATGTATGTCCGTTTCTTGCCAGACGTTTCCTACTAATTTTAACGTCACAATACGATTAAATGGACCTTCTCCCTCATCATAATTGTAATAAGCAAATGCCGTCTTTGTTTCTGAGAAGGTAGGTTTCAAGATAAAACCAAGTAAACCCGCTTCAGATACATTAGCTAGAGGAGATGAAAATTCTACTTCCTGATGTTCGACTGTACCATCTGCTTTTACATAAGCAATCGTACCGACACGCTCAGATATGTAAAATTCGTCATCAACTTGATTAATTGACCATGGTACTTGAAGGTTTGTGGCCACTTCTTTAAAGGTTTCTGGTTTGGCGGTAGTTTCTCCTTCTGCTAGAAATCCACAACCACTCATAACAACAAGGCTTACTGCTAGTAAAAGTAATTTTTTCACTACTTCCCACCTCTTTCACTATGTTTCACATTTTTATATATTGGATACGATAATTTGAATAAGTAATGCGACCGTTACTATGCGCAACAACGGTTTTACGTATTCTTTTTTCAACTTTCGCGCAAGATGAACACCGATTTGTGCACCACTGACGGACCCTATTAACAATGCAATCGTCACGGCCCACATTATTTTCCCTGTTGCTATGTAAGTAATGGATGCACCAAAACAGCTGGAAAAAATCGCAATTCGTGCGAGTCCAACTGCTCGTATGTATGAAATACCCAGATGTGATAACACATACATCATCAATGTGCCTGAACCTGGTCCAAAAACTCCATCGTATAGGCCAATCCCAAATAGAGTAACCCCATTTTTTTTATTTACCACGAGAGGTCGGTTTCCATTAAAATCACTCGACCCTAAAAATGAAGTCAGTAAAGCGAAGCTAAGCAACACAACTGCTATAATTGTCATGGTACTCTCGGTTAATACAGATGCAACTAATCCTCCTGCAATCCCCCCTCCAAGACACAAAGGCATCATAATCATTGCTTCTTTCACAGTCACTTCTTTATATTTGTAAATCACGATAAAACTGGATAATGAACTGACTGTATTCGAGACTTTATTTGCTCCGATGGCGGAATGAACAGGAATTCCCATAACTAGCATGGCAGGTAAACTAATCAAACCTCCACCACCAGCGAGCGTACCGAGCACATTGGCAATTAACCCAATGATCACTAACCAAATGTATTCCATGAGCATCCTCTTTCTAGTAACAGTTTGTTTATAACAAGTTGAAATGGGTATTTTCTAATTAACTAACTTTTAGGAGGAACTTACAATGACAAAAGATACTGGATTTTCGGACAAACTTAAAGGCGGCGTAAATAAAACCAAAGGTGAAGTAAAAGATCAGGTCGGTAACGCGACAGATAATAACTCATTACAAGCTGAAGGTAAGATTGACAAAGTTAAAGGGAATGTACAAGAAAAAATTGGTGAAGCAAAAGAACGTCATACAAATAAATAATGATAAAACAGTTGCTCGTAATTGAGGGCAACTGTTTTTTGTATACCATAATTTAGTAATCGATATCTATTAGGATTGGTTTAATCTTCAACAATTATTTCGGGTATGATACATGTAAATGCAGAGCAAATTGTTGACCTTTAGCTCCCATGTGTCGACGACCTTCGTCTATAAAACCTGCTTTCATATAAACATGTAGAGCAGGTTCGTTATGTACATTCACACCAAGAACTACTTCATCAATTTGAGGAAATTGTTTATGAATAAAAGTTGGCAGGGCTTGAAGAGCTTTTTTTGCGATTCCTTGTCCTTGATAATCTGGGTGAATCGAAAATCCACGAAATAAAATGGAGTTTGGATTGTCCGTGTAAAAGTAGCGATCATCACTGACATCTAACACAAAAAAACCTACAATCATGTTTTCTGCTAAAATTGTGACCGGTAATTTAGATTGCGCATCGTTAGTAAGAAGATCTAACGGAAGCGATGTATATTTCAGTTGTTCTGGTGGTAATGGGTAAACTTCGAATGCTGACTGGTGAATTGAATCATAAGGTACAAGTTTAATGGATTTTAGCATGATGGACCGCCCCCTTAAATTGTAATTACAGGAAATTAGTTAGACTTTAACGTCACTACTACTATTTCAGGCAAGTTGAATAACCGAATTGGGATTATACTGTTTCCAAGGCCACGGCTGACAATAAGTTTCGACTGGTCCTGTTCATAAATGCCTGCTGTAAACTTCGGGAAATAGCCTTGTCCCGGAGCAACAAGCCCACCAACGAATGGGATTCGAAACTGTCCCCCATGTGCATGACCTGACAATGTTACATCTATTCCAGCATCCACGTAAGATTGAAAATCTTCTGGTCGATGCGCGAGGAGTACCGTAAACGCGTCACTCGGTACATTGGAAGCAGCAATCATATCTGTAGCGACGTCTCCCATTAATGGGTCTTCAATTCCAGTCAAGGAAATGGTCTCACCGTCTCGTTCAATAGGAAGTGTTTCATTGGATAGAACACGAACTCCACGAGCTGTTAATTGTTCTTTAATTTCATCGACATCATTTGTAGCGACTTCATGGTTACCAGTTACATAGTAAACTTCAGCTAATTCAATAATTTGATCAATGAGATCTAAACTATTTTGTAAATCATAGCGGTTACTATCGATTATATCTCCTGTAATCACAATCATATCTGGCTTCTCTTGTTGAATTTTATTAACTAAACGTTGTTGGTTTTCACCAAACGTAGCATCATGTAAATCAGACACTTGTACAATGCGATATCCGTCAAAAGAAGCAGGGATTTTCGATGATTCAACTATGTATTTTGAGACAGTAAGCCAGTTATTATTGACGTACAAAAATACAATCAAACTTGCAATAGCAAGAAAGTATTTTACTAGTTTTTTAAACATACAGAGCTCCTTCTAAATTAATACGCAAGACCAACTCTTGAATTGATAAACTCCGGGTCCAGCAATTCTTTGTAAGCAAAAAATGCTGTATCTCCGACTGATATTTTAACGCCATCCAACGGTAAGAAGTTGCGTTCTATTCTCAACTGTCCAGTTGCTTCACCGTCTGGTAAATATGTAGGGCACACAATCGTCCACTCTAAATTCGTAGCGGCTAATTGCTCGTATACTTTTGCGTGCTCTTCTGCTGCAAAAGTTAAACGACGTTTAGATTCAGTTGATTGGAATCGATATTCTTCAGGATTGGATCGACTTTGCAAAATCCCTGCAGTGCCGATTGTGACAATTCGTTTAATGTTTTCTTTTTTCATAGCTTCTATAATTAGTGGAATTGCTTCAGTTAATGTCGTTGTTTTATCTGTTCCAATTGCACTAAATACAGCATCTGCGCCTTCAATTGCTTGATTTACAGACGCATACTCACGAATATCTCCTCGTAAGATGGTTAAGTTTTCATGTAGTGTTAATTTTGATGGTGTACGCACTAGTGCAGTCACGCGAAGCCCATCTTCGAGTGCACGACGTAAAAATTCTTGTCCAACTCTACCTGTTGCACCGAATATCGTAATATTCATGGGAATTCCCCCCCAAACCTTTTATATAATCATAAAGCAATTTAAACTATCTGGCTAACGAGGTTAAACCAATGTCATAGAAAAAAATTTGAAAGACGATTTCAGCACTTCTAATTAGGCGCTACAATTTCCAATTTAATGCGATCTGGATCTTCGAAGAAAACGGCATATACATCCTTACCTGATGCATACGGGTGTCTGTCTTTGTAGAGAATATTCGTTCCTTGACCCTCTAAAATACTAGTGATTTCATCTACTTGCTCACGTGATTGTGCGTGAAATGCCAGATGATTAAGTCCCGTTTCTGATCTATGATAGCTAGGCTCTAAGTGCTTTTCGACCGTTTGAACAAATACTAAATATGTATGATCGAAGTTATAACTAAACCCAAATTCCCATTCTTGAGACAGTGTATAGCCCAGTTTCGGCAATAATAAATCATAAAACTCTCTTGATTTCTGTAATTTTGAAACGTTCATTTCTACGTGATGTAACATGTTGTATCCCCCTTTTCATCTAGAATACCATAGTAAGAGTTTTCTGCTTTTTTAAAAAGGATTATTGGCAATGAGGGACAATATGTATAATTTCTTGAGTGAATAATAATAGGCGGCAACCCTCCCAGACGTTGGAAGGGTTTTTTCTTTTTGCTTTATATGATTTACTCCTAAGTTTTAATTTTCATCAAATCCAAAACTGTGACGATGCCTACTAAACCTAGTTGGTCAGAGATAAGCAAGGCTTCTAGTCTTCTGCCATTAGCCAGCGATTCTTTAAATATTTCTTCAGCCTCGAAAATGGACATTTCACGGGGGACGAAAAGATGATTCTCTTTTTTATTTTCATGTTTAAGTGTAGATTCTACTGTTATTTCCCAGGAAATATCTCCTTTTTCGACATTGTTTGCAATCCAAAACATAAGTCCCACTGATGTAAATAAACCAATAAAAACTTTCCCATTATACACAGGTATTTGTAAATATTGTTTTTCTTGAATAATTAGTAAAGCGTCCTTTAACGTATCTTTAGCTTGGAGGATGCTTACGTTTTTTTCAAACATTTCACCTACTGTAACCGGCCTCGCTACCGCCTCTCCAATTAATTCAAGTGCTTCGATAATTTCATCATGAGGTTCTGCAATTGCATATTCAGTAGATGTTTTATGATGTACTATCGCATTTCGCAGGGTGGCATATTCACGTAATTTTTCTTCATATCTACGGATGATTGCATTTTTACGCTTAGAAAGATCAACTAATTTATGAAATGATAAACGATCGGTAGTTCCAATAATTTCTTTCATTGATTGTTCCATTCGACGAAAAGCCGTTAAGAAGCGATCAGAGTTTCTAAACTTTGTCTGCTCTTGTGAATCCATCTTTAATTCCTCCCATTGGTACTCATTTCATTCGCCATAGTTTGCTTATTATCTTTTGATTTTATTACAATTGATTTTAGAGGAGGTGATACATTTGGAGAAAGTAATAAATTGTCCTTTTTGTCATCCAGAAAATGATTCACAACAACACATCATATTTGAAAATAAGTATTGTCGTTATTTACAACATCCAGATCATCAAACCATTTTAGAAGGTAGTGGACTCATCGTTCCAAAAGTCCATCGCCAAACAGTGTTTGATTTAACTCCTGAAGAATGGGGAGCCACATACGAATTAATGCAACAAGTGAAAACATATGCCGACGACAATTATGCACCCGACGGCTATTCGCTAGGTTGGAATGTGGGGGAAGCTTCGAATCAATCAATCCCTCATGCTCATTTTCATATCCTTCCTCGTTTTGAAGACGAACCTTTTGCCGGAAAAGGAATTCGTGCATGGTTCAAATCAGAGGAAAATCGTAGACCAGGAAGATAAAAGCTTCAAGTAATATTGCACAAGAAAAAGCAGAAAAACCATAGAAATATTTCAAGTTTTAGTCATTTTAAAATACATATTTCACACCTGCTTGAGCAACCTAAACTTGAAACTAAAATTAGGTTGATACAGGAGGAAAAAATTTGTATATGAAATCTTTATTATTCGCTATTTTAGCTATGTTTATGCTTACAGGATGTGGAACTGATAATAATGGAGGTGCCATTGGTACTCAAGAGGAACCAAGTGGTCAAGAAAGAGAATTCGTACCAGAGTCAATGACGGAAGATGAAAAATCCGATATGTCAAATACAAATAAGTGATAATTTTTCAAAAGACAGTCCCTCTCCATTTCATTTTGGAGGGGGTTTTTTTTACTACACTGATTAACCACAAGTGAACCGCCTTAGGCAGATAGAGATTACGGGAATACTGTAGTAGTACATTTAGAAGGTATTCTTCATGCGTACATCTTACACGGGTTACGATTCTTTCATTGTGACCACCATTTTTTTGATAAAAACGTTCTGAAAATAACAACCTTAAATAAACTATTATTATCAACATTTTTTGTATGCAAAAGTATGTGTTTAAAAATATTTAAATTTAATTTTTATAACAGTGTTGTTTTTATTAATCTGTTATAGTACAATGAATTTAATAAAAAATTAATGGGGGTAGTAAAAATGAAAACTTTAGAATTTTACCGGAACTTGCCTGAAAAAGAATGTCGTGAATGTGGATGTAAAATTAATGAGCAACATGAATCATATTTATACGAATGTGAGCATTGTATGAATAAACATGAAGAGTAAATAATATGATTTTAGGAAAAAGGAAGTTAAAAATGAGGTTAAAACTAAAAAACACATAAACAAACTCTTCCGAAAAGAAGAGTTTGTTTATGTGTTTTTTCACCATTTATGATGGGTGCATTTAGTTCCTAAGCAAATTTTTTTAACATTACTTTTTTCTACATTGTTGAATCTTCATAGTTTTTTAGAGAAACACTAGTGTCCTTTCCACATTTTTTTAGAAAGGACGCTAGTGAATAAAACAAACAAAAAATCAATCGTTTTTAATTACTTTCATTTCATTTTGGAGGATATTTCAATTTACACTTTAGTTTTAGATGCATTGCGTTTTGACATCCATACGCCAAAGGCTACCATCGCTATGACTGCCAAAATCGTTACTACAATGCTCAACCAGAAATGAGTTAAATCTGGTGATCCTGTCAACCACTGCGTCGCATAGGTTGATAGCTTCCATGGAGACACAGTCCAATAAGTCCCTAGTAAGGAATCTATTATTTGAACCCCCAACACCAATCCGAGCGATACTCCAGCAGCGCCTCCTGTTGGTAACCAGGCACTCGCGGCTAAAATAACAGTCACTACGAATACAATCCATACACTATAGGTAGCAGCGAATGCAAAGAAATCGGCAGCAGCCACATTTCCGAACAATAGCTCCGTGTAATACCAACTCGTCAATAACCCGAGCCATACACTACCTAACACTATAATGCCGACAACTTTCCACTTACTGAGGAAATAACTCAAAAACGAAATCGGTCGAACGTAAATTAATGTCCCGGTTCCATCTTTTCTCTCTCTTGAAATCGTCCCCATAAAGCCGAGAACGATGACCAACATACCGATAAATTGATACTGTCCCATTGTAGACATTAGAATTTGTGCGGGTGTAAATTCAGGGAATGGGAACATCGCGTCTTTTGGAATATTTCCAACTGCCTCTAATATTTGAGGCAAGTAATAATTAGTTACCGGTTCAGTGATCCCGAAGAAAATGAAAATCAATGGAATCCATAAGATTTTATAGTTACGGGTGTTTTCACGCCACTCCTTTTGGAATAAAACCAGTAAATCTCTCATGAGTGTCCCGCCACCTTCATAAAGATTTCTTCTAAGCTAGAAGTTTGACGCTCGACTTTCCTAACGTCTAGCCCACTATTAGCTAAATAAGCCAACAGTTCCTTCATCTCCGGCAATTCATTGGTCATGTTAATAAAGCCAAATCTCCCTTGGTAACTTACTTTCCATGGAGCCCTTGCGGCAAAAGTGAGCGCATCTTGGTCACTTGTAAATTCCACGCGATAACGTGGTGTATCATACTTCGCTCTCACATCTCCTAGAGAACCTTGTTCTACTAATTCACCTTTTCGTAAAAACAGTAGTTGATCCGTCATCTCCTCAGCGTCATTCAATATATGAGTAGAATATAAAATCGTCATGTTTTGTTGTAAGCTTTTCAATAAATTCATTATTTCACGTCTTCCTACTGGATCGAGTGCGGAGACGGGTTCATCCAACAATAATAATTTCGGTTTATGCACAATGGCCTGTGCTAATCCAAGGCGTTGTTTCATCCCACCTGAGAAAGTACCGGTTTTTTTCCGTAACGCTTCCCCTAGCCCTACAAATTCGAGTGTTTTTTGTGCTTCCAGCTTTGCATGACGTGACTCCATTCCACTTAGTTTCGCGGCCATTTCGGTAAACTCTAACGCTGTTAGCCAAGAGAAAAATTGAGGATATTGTGGAAGAAATCCTATACTTTTTCGAACATCTGCATGTTCTTCACCATTTAATGAAATCACACCGGATGTCGGCTGTAATAATCCCGCTAACATCGATAAGGTCGTCGTTTTCCCTGAACCATTAGGCCCGATTAAAGCAGTCGATGATTTATCGGTAAGTGAAAAGCTCACTTCATTCACAGCCGCTTCTGACCCATATGTTTTCGTTAAGTTAAGTGCTTCTAAAAACGTTGTCATGATTGTTTTCTCCCAATGATGAAGTAAACAATTGGCCCCAAAATATTAATGAAAATAATGACTAATGCCCAAACCCACTTAGGCCCGTTAGTCTGAGATATTTTTGATAAATCAATAAGTGCGATAACTACTAATAACAGTTGAATAATAACTATTGGTGCGATAAGCCCCCATGAAATGTTGTCCAGAAAATCCATTTCTACCACTCCTTTTTCAAAGTAATGTTGCTATCAAAAAAATACTACCAAATAATAAGACAAGGAAAATCCAACTGCCTTTATGCCCCATATTTACAGTCCAACCAATCCCAAATCTCTTTTCGACCAAAATACTTGGATCATTTTTATTCACATAAATTAAACCAAACTTCCAATATTGATCATCGTCCGTATCAATGACATCTTGTGAATTGACGTCTTGCTCCAACACCGCAATTCTTGTACCGCTCTGTCCTACTTTTACGGTGTAATACAGAACGGATCCCAGTATGATGACTAAAAAGCCTAGTGTGAATCCTAACGTAACACTTGAAGACATCGTTTCGGGGTAAATTATCGTTAATTGTAGATAGCCCATCAACAAAGTTATGGCAATCGCTATAACAAATAATAACCAACTTGAATATTTCCTAAAAGCAAGTTGTTGCTCACGCGAACGTTTCTTATGTCGGACCTGAATCTTCGCACCCGATTGTTTCATGGCTCCATTGAAAAATAGCATCATCCCTTGAAGAATAAGTGTCATGAAAGGTAAAGCACTTATCGAAATCCAAGTTTTTTCTGCGAATGCATCTGCTTCGCCGCTTGGTCCCCAATGTGTTGGAATCTGATTAGGTAGCGTATCGTATTGGCTCAACCCCAAAATCCCTAAACCGAGAGTTATTAACATAGGCAAGACAAAGTACACATTTGGTAGCAGTTTAAGTTGTTCGCGAAATTGTAGGTCCACCACTTTTCGCTCACTCTGGCCCTCAGTCCACTTTTCGTCTTTCTTAAAATTGGCTAAGGCGATATGGTTTTTTGCATAGAGTCCCATTGAGAAAATTAATGCCACTAGTTGAGCAGCCATCCCAGCAAGGACAATTGGCTCTTCAGCAGGACGGAACACCCAAAGCCAACCGATGAAAATCGCAAGAATCACTATGCCACTTGTTAAAACGAGTTGTGTATAGCGATTTTTCATTTGTTCTAGTCGTTTGTCTTTGACGTGAGTATCGGGAATGTATATCCCAAATGCTTCACTGTCTTTTAAAAACTTTGGTAAGAAAGCTTGAATGACAATTATGAAAATTAAAATGACCATAAACATGACGGCAGCCATTACTTTTCCTCCTTCAAGTCTAAACTAATTTCTTTTATTAACAGCTCGATTTCTGCTGATGATAATTGTAAACAAAGTGCTTCTGCAACAATTGGACGTAATTCTTTTATCAAGCGTAGACGATCTAGTTCAGAAGCTTTCCGAACTCCATTTTCGTGAATGAATACGCCTTTTTTCTGTACAATTCGGATGAATTCCTTGTCTTCTAAATAGTGATACGCTTTATTTACGGTATGCATATTCATGCCAAGGTCTGCAGCAAATGCGCGAACAGATGGTAATGAATCGCCCGGTTTCAAGCTACCCTTCGCAACACCTTCAATAATTTGTTGGGCCAATTGCAAATAAATCGGCATGGCCGAATTTGCTTCAATCTCAATAAACATATGCGACCCCCACTTGTTCTATTAATACTAGAACAGTTTTGTTATACATAATATAGAACAGAATTTCATTTCTGACAAGTTTTATTTTTTTGCTTGGTTTACAATCTGTTTTTCATACGTTACAATGAAGCCGTTCTTAAACATTTAAAAAACTACATACGATTACTGCACTAGGGGTGCTATATTTTTGGCTGAGATGAGAGCATTAGCTCCGATCCCTTAACACTCGATCCAGGTAATACTGGCGTGAGGAAGTGCGGCGACTTTTGCCCAACTTTTCTTTTGAGCAAAACAGCTGCATTCCACGTCGAATGTGGCTATTTTTATGTTCAAAAACGGTGACTTAGGGATAACTTCTTCTCTAATCACACCAATTAAAAGGAGGAGATGGAAATGACACAAGAGTTTAGTTGTGGAATCAGTCCAATTGTGGGGTTGCGATTTTCGCTTCATCCAATGGCAGATAATTTTATTGAGATTATTAAAGGGGCTTTGCACGAAGCGGATACATCGAATGTCTGGATGCATACCGACGACGTTAGTACAGTCATGCGTGGTAAGCAAATTCACGTCTTTGATACAGTGAGAGCCATAGTGTTACATGCATCGAAAACAGGTGCACATGTGGCATTTAACGGGACCTTTTCGATTGGTTGTCCTGGGGATTCTGCGGGAGATGTGTTTTTAGAGAAAGATGACACCTTGTTAAATGAACCACAAATTCGGGAGATCAAACAATATGTGTCATCCCAGTTTGCGCTCTATCCAATGAATAACCCCGACTATATGTCGGTCATTTATAAAGAAGTTGCTCGTGCAAAAGAATATGGTGTTTTTAATGACTCGATGCATTATGCGAGTGGACTCCATGGTGATATTCACGAAGTATTTGCGTTCCTAGAAGAAGCCTTTACACATGCTCGTTCAGAACAATATAAACACTTAGTGATGACTGTTAACATGAGCATCAATAGTCCTTCTCACAAAGGAGAGGCGTAGAATGTTGAAGTCATGGAAACTCAAAGAAGTCGTTTTAATGTCAGTACTTGCCGTTGTGTTCGCTGTTGTGTATTTACTATTTGTCCATGTCGGAAATATTTGGGCAGGTATAATTGGTCCGATTGCCTATGAATGGATGTACGGCATTTGGTTTATCGTCTCTATTATTGCTGCTTACATCATTCGAAAACCAGGTGCCGCTCTATTGTCGGAAACGATGGCCGCTATGATTGAAGTGATGATTGGCAATGCAGTTGGTCCGCGCTTGATTTTATCAGGTATTGTTCAAGGCTTAGGAGCAGAAGCTGCATTTGCAGCAACTGGTTATAAGCGCTATAACTGGTGGGTACTTTGTTTAGCTGGTGTCGGTTCCGCAGTCTTTAGCTTTGCATACGGCTTTTTAGTATCTGGCTACTCAGCTCTTGAACCTTCTTTGTTAGTTTTAATGTTTACGCTTCGTGTCATAAGTGGAGCTGTCATTGCAGGTTTAGGTGGCAAGTATTTATCGGACGGCTTACTCGCAACTGGTGCTCTTCGTGGATACGCGATTTCACGTGAAACATCTAACAAGCACAAAATAAAAGGTGAGACCATTGGTTAATAGCCTCCTTACAAAATCAACTATTGAAACAGAAATTAAACCGACAATTATTAACTTTAAAGATGTCACTTTTCAATTTCCAGAAGACGAAGTACCCATTTTCAGAAATATTACTTTCTCTATACTAGCCGGAGAGAGAGTCGTCTTATATGGTCCAAGTGGTTGTGGGAAAAGCACCCTGTTGTACTTAATAAATCGTCTGTATCCCGACAATTGTGATGGTGAACTAGAAGGTTTTATTTCACTTTGGGATAAAAATGCAGCGACTTATGCTGCTGGGGAAATTAACCGTCGAATTGCAACTGTATTTCAAGATCCTGACACTCAGTTCTGTATGCCAACCGTTGAACAAGAGATGGCTTTCACACTAGAAAACTTACACGTCTCACGCTTAGAAATGGAGCAACGCATCACGAGTACACTCGAAATGACGGGACTTTCTGACATTCGACACTCTACTATTCAAACGTTATCTGGAGGAATGAAACAACGTGTAGCAACCGCTTGTGCGATTTTAATGGAGCCGGAAGTGTTGTTGCTCGATGAACCACTTGCCCATCTGGATCCATTAACTGCACAACACTATGTCGAATGGTTAGATGCTTTGCAATTTTCTCACGCTTTAACGATAATCGCGATTGAGCATCGCCTTGATGTGTGGGGGACATTTTTTAATCGTGCAGTTTATGTCACAACTTCAGGGACGTTTTCCATCGAAGAAAATCCGACACGATCTCCTATCGTTTTCCCTAAACGAAAATCGACCATAGAACCGGAAATAGCGTTTGAAGCAAGTGATGTAAGTGTCCATGTAAAAGACAAACAGTTATTAAACAATATTTCCCTCAGTCTCAAACGAGGAGAAATCGCCGTACTTGCGGGACCTAATGGCAGTGGGAAGTCCACTTTTTTAAAAACAGTATGCGGCATCTTAAAAAAATCACAGGGACGTATTGAGAGTGGAAACAAACTTCCAGGCTACGTTCCACAGTCACCAGAGCATTTGTTTGTCACGCAACTCATAGCAGAGGAAATCCGATTTTCTAATCATGCAAACGAAGAAGAGATTTCTGATATCATGACCCGACTACGTTTGAATGAAATTAGGCACGCTCACCCTTTTGCAGTCAGTCATGGACAAAAAAGGCGCGTGGCCATTGGGGCGATGCTTGCTGATAAAAGACCTGTCCTTCTGCTTGATGAACCTACATCCGGCCAAGATGCTGCTGCTCTATTAGAGTTATTTCATTTAATCGATGCCCGAGCAAAAGAGGGATTAGCTGTGTTGATCGTGACGCATGATATGACGTTTGCGTCCGCCATTGCGGATACTGTTTTTTTAATAAACAATGGTGAATTAAGTGGTCGTTTTAAAAATGATGTGTTGTGGCAGCAAACAAATTTGTTAAACCATCACCAATTGGTGTCACCGAACGGAGGAATTTCGCATGTCTAATCGCACATGGTTACACGCTATGAATCCTAGTTTGAAATTTATTTTAGTTCTAGTTTCCATGTTAACTTTAGCGTGGTTTTTTAATCCGTGGACTCCCTTCCTGTTTTTCATTGGTGTCATTCTTTTGCAACTATTGTTTAGTCGAGTGAACTGGAAGATTTGGTGTTTGTTTATGATTCCCATTGGATTTACTGCTATTGGTTATTTATGGACCACCGTGTTATTTGCCGCGGATACAAGTGGCGAGATCATTTTCGTATGGCGTGGGCTTGAAGTGACTAATGTGCAGTGGAATACGGCTTTATCGTTAGCGTTCCGGGTTTTTGCTTTCTCTTCGATGTCGATGATGTTTGCATTTACAACTGATCCGGTGAAATTTGTGATGAGTTTAATGCAACAGTTGCGCCTATCCCCAAAACTCGCGTATGGCGTGATGGTTGGCTACCAGTTTTTACCCGTTGTAAAGGATGAGCTCGTTCAAATTCGCCATGCTCACCGATTACGGGGAATTGGTGAAGAAAAACATATGTGGCAACGACTATTAGGCATTCGAAGATTGTTAATTCCATTACTTGCAGGAGCAGTGCGGCGTGCAGAACGCACCGCCTTCGCTATGGAAGCGCGAGGCTTTACTGGCGAACGTCGTTCTACGTATTACGAACCTATTTGCATCGTAGGGCGAGATTGGTTGTTGACAGCCATCATTATGGTCTTGTTACTAGGAAGTTGTGTGGCAGGAGTGTTACTTAGTTACTAATAAAAATACACAAGATCGCCTGCTGACACAAACTGTCGAAAGGCGATTTTTTTTATAGCTTTTCCTTCCATACTTATTGCCAATGGATGAAATTCCATTTTTTTTGGTATAGTGGAGTGAAGGAGCTGAACATCATGAACATACATATACGAAAAGCACGTCCATCTGATGCTGAAGTAGCTGTTCCACTTATACTCGAAGCTATAGGCGATATTGCTGAGCAAATGACTGGTGAAAAGGAACCCGCTGCAGTGCGAAAAGAGTTAATTCAGTTGTTTAAGCGCGAAGACAATCGACATTCCTATTTAACAACTTGTATTGCACAAAAAGATGATAAGATCATGGGCGTGATGGTGCTGTATTCCGGAGCCGATGCAGTTCCTTTAGATGCGAACTTAGTGTCATGGTTACGTGAGAAAACGGGAGATTCTATCATAATTCCTCCTGAGGCACGTAAAGATGAATACTATATTGATACAGTCTCCGTAAATCCTGACTTCCGAGGGCAAGGGATTGGCAGTTTATTACTAGCTCACGCAGAGCACTTAGCTCGTGACACTGGCTTTTCTAAAGTGGCACTTAATGTAGAACTAGAAAAAGAAGCAGCTATTCGTTTATATAAACGGGTTGGGTATCACGTAGCAGAACCTTGGGAAATCTATGGTGGAACCTTCCATCACATGGTTAAAGTTCTGTGAAAAATTTTAGCTATGAGGTATGAGAAACTTAGTTATGAAGTATTTTACGTATATAATAGAAGATATTACCCCACTTTATTGCTGGATTTCAAATATAATTAAGAATAATTATTTATACTAATTGGAGGAAATGAACTAATGAATGAATTACCAAATTGCCCAAAATGTAATTCCGAATACACATACGAAGATGGCAGTCTTTGTGTTTGTCCAGAATGTGCTCATGAGTGGACTTTGGAAGTAGAAACAGAAAAAAGTGAAGCTAAAAAGATTTACAAAGATGCAAATGGGAATATCTTAAACGATGGGGATTCTGTAACCGTAATTAAAGATCTAAAAGTAAAAGGGACTTCATTAGTTATTAAAATAGGGACTAAAGCTAAAAATATTAGTTTAATTAATGAAGATCATGATATTGATTGCAAAATTGATGGTATTGGAGCTATGAAATTAAAATCCGAATTTGTAAAAAAAGTTTAAACTATTCCCCACTTAAACACTTTTCTGTTTTTGTGGGGATTATATATTTGTATGCAAGCGCCCCCTTAGTCCTCCACCTCCCTATCTTCCTGTTCCTATAATTAATCAAGAAAAATAATTCTGATTTCCGTCACAGCAGTTCATATGATTTTTTGCTACAATGGCATGAAACAACCGAATCGAGGCGCATGATAAATGAAACGATTTTTTGCAATAGGCTCAATCCTTGCAGCACTGACGCTAAGTGCGTGTGGAATTAATGAAGAACCGAAACCAACAACTTCTGATGAAGTACCTGAAATACTAGAGGTTGATTTAACAGTCCCAGTAACTGCAACTGTAGGAGAAGAAGTATTCTTTACTGCAGTCGTTAGTCAAGGTGGGAAAATTGTAGAAGATGCTGATGAAGTGATGTTTGAAGTCATGAACTTGACTACTGGTGAAAAAGAAATGATTGAAGCTACATTAAATAAAAACAAACACTACGAAATTAAATATACATTTGAAACAAACGACATGTATGATATTACGTCACATGTGACAGCGCGTACCATGCATACGATGCCTACAAAACAAGTAACCGTAACAGGTGGAGAAAATGCTACTACGACCACTGAAGAAGAAGCATCACACGGTGAAGATCTCCATCAAGAACAAGTTACAACGATTGATTTTACAGAGGGAACGACCACTGTTGGGAAAGCTACCATGCTAGTAGCCAACGTTTCACTATCGGACGCACCACTTGAAGGCGCGCGTGTTCAATATGAAATTTTCCGTAGTGATTCTCACCAACATACATGGGTGGATGCTCCAGAAAAAGAAGCTGGTGTTTATCAAACAGAATTTACATTTACCAAGTCAGGTACCTACGATATTGAAGTTCATGTAACAAAAGGTGATGACTTACACGATCACGAGAAAAATACTTACACCGTTAAATAAATATAAATAGGGTTATCCGTGAGTGTATGTCCCTCATGGATAACCCTTTTTATGTTCATCTCAACTTTGAGACCAATTCCAACTTGAGCAGAAAATTTTCAACTGACCCCTTTTTCATCCAATATCAGTTAAAAATACCACTATCCATCAACATTTTACTTTAAAAACACTTCCATAATTTAACTATTACAACGTCAATCCCGATTTTTACAACGTGGAGGTCTATTTTTACAACGTGACAGCCAATATTTACAACTAAGCTCCTTTGAACGATGTATTTTAAGGGCAGCAACTGACGCGCATTGCTGCAAAATTACAAAAATAAATGAGGAGCTCTGTTGGGAACCCCTCATTTCATCTACTTTATATTTCACGATTCCAGTGACGATGTGCTGTAACTGCATCTACAAAGGCTGGTACTTCTCCGCTGTTTACAACGCCAGGATTCCCTTTTTTTGCTTCAAGGATAGATACTGCGTTTAAGGTAGCTCCAATTGCTTTATAGTGATTAAATGCTTCCATTACGTACCGATTACATTCTTTTTTGAATTTCTTATCATCACTCATGCTTGCTACATAAATCGCGTCATACAAAACTGGATCAGTCGTTATGAATGTTTGAGCAATTGGTAGTGTACCGATGTTCCCCAGTTTATCGCTAACAATCTCTACTTTTAACCCAGAGTCTTTAAATTCTTGCACGACTTTTCCAAGTTGATTTACATCACCGTTTCGATTCGCAATAACAGCAACTTTACGTGTACTTGGTTTCTTCACCATGTTTTCTTGACTTAGTGCAGGTGATGCTTTTGTAATAGCAGAACCACTGCTCGTTGGCGGATTTGCACCGACAGAATCTGCAATCACTTTCGCTAGCTCTAAGTTCACGTTTGCAAACATATCAACCGATTGTTGCTTAACCGACTTATTTTTTACTTTCCCAATTTCAAAGCAAAACGCTTCTGCAATATGTTCTTTCTCGACATTACTCATACTGTTCCAGAACAACGTGGCTTGTGAGAAGTGGTCTTTAAAACTATCACTTCGATTGCGTACTATACGACCTTCTACCTTCTCTTGGTAATGCTCGAAACCACCTTCTTCAGGACTTGAAGTCGCAGGTGTATTGCTCGCTAGAAAATTGTTATGATAACTCACTGGACCCTTATTAATCGTCATTCGATTATAACCGTCCCGTTGATTGTTATGGAAAGGACATACCGGTTGGTTAATTGGGATTTCATGAAAGTTTGGTCCACCTAGTCGAATTAATTGCGTATCGGTATACGAGAACAAACGACCTTGCAAGAGAGGATCATTTGTAAAATCGATACCTGGAACAACATGTCCCGTATGGAATGCCACTTGCTCTGTTTCAGCAAAGACATTGTCTACATTGCGATTGAGTGTCATTTTCCCAATAATTTTGACTGGCACATCTTCTTCCGGCCAAATCTTGGTCGCATCTAACACATCAAAATCAAATGTAAATTCATCCGCTTCTGCCAGTATTTGAACACCTAATTCGTATTCAGGGAAATCTTCACTTTCAATGGAGTCGTATAAATCACGACGATGGAAATCTGGGTCTTTTCCACTAATTTTTTGTGCTTCATCCCACACCAATGAATGAGCACCTAACACTGGTTTCCAATGGAATTTCACAAAATGAGCTATACCTTTTGCATTTACAAAGCGGAAGGTATGTACACCGAAGCCTTCCATCATACGGAAACTTCGGGGTATACCGCGGTCAGACATCAACCACATAATCATATGTGCTGACTCTTGGTTATTGGCGACAAAGTCCCAAAACGTATCATGTGCAGATGATGCTTGTGGCATTTCATTGTGTGGTTCCGGCTTTATTGCGTGAACTAAATCGGGAAATTTAATCGCATCTTGTATAAAGAACACTGGCATGTTGTTACCGACTAAATCATAGTTACCTTCTTGCGTATAAAACTTTGTCGCAAATCCACGTACATCTCGTACTGTCTCAGCTGACCCTTTAGATCCTACAACTGTTGAAAAACGTACAAATACAGGTGTTTTCATAGACGTATCACACAGGAATCCTGCCTTCGTATACTGCTCCATTGATTCATATAATTCAAACTCACCATGTGCTGCGAATCCTCTCGCATGTACAACGCGTTCTGGAATTCGCTCATGGTCGAAATGCGTCATTTTTTCACGAAAATGAAAGTCCTCCATTAACGTGGGACCACGTAAACCCGCTTTTAAAGAAAACTCATCTTCTGACACTTTCACCCCTTGATTTGTCGTCATCTTTTTATTACGGTCATCCACTCGAAATTGCTCTAACTGTTCATCTTTTCTATTTTTCCCCAACTTAATGCCTCCTAAAATGCATGGATTGTTTGTTTTCTGTATAGGTTTTACCATTAATGACCTATTCGAATCATTTTTTTAGCAAATATAAAAAGCCCACCAATTAGATGGCGGGCACATACGCATTCATGGTATTTTTACACTGCTCTTTTTATAGACCTCCGAATCTTTCGCACCTCTGCAATCAGTAATCCTGACAATAAAATCACCACAGCCGTTAAGTAGAACCACAGCACGAGCACGATAATCCCTGAGAGTTGACCGTATAAACGCGTATAATTAACATTGGAAACATAGTTTGCAAAAACGAGCGAAACCACTTGCCAACCTACCGCCGAAAACAAAGCACCAGGCCAAACTTCACTCAAAGTCAATTTTTCATTTGGTATGATTTTATAGAAGAGAAGGAAGAAGAAGAACAAAAATATTGAACCAAGTCCCCATCTGACGACTGGCCAAATATAAATCCACCCATGCCAAGCATCTACAGAACCTGAATACGACACTAACCAGTGCAATCCACTTTCAATGAACGGTAAAAATAAAGAAAGAGGCACTAGCATCATAAACAAAAGTGTTACACCAAGATCTCGAAGCAACCCTTTCCAAAACGGTAGTGTGCTTTTTATTCCATTTGCTCCATTTAGTGCACGTGCAAGAGCCTGCACAGCCATGGATGAAACCCAAAAAGCAGAAAGTAAACTAACCGATAACACTCGACCTTTATCCGAAGCTAAAATATTTGTGACATTATCTTCAATAAGAGCAAAAGAATCACCAGGCGCAAAAGGTTTCAAGAAATCTAAAATTTGTTGTGGATCTATGGGAAAAAAGCTGATGAGTGACAAGATAAAAATTAGAAAAGGAAAGATCGATAACAGAAGATAGTAAGCTGTTTGTGCCGCTTCATCAAAAAATCTTTCCTTAAAGAATCTCACAAAAACGTTCTTTACAAGCTCCATGTACTGTTCCCCCAAGCTTATTATTAATAATATTGTGACAGAAAAACGGGCAAGTGAGTAAGATGAATTTATCAGTAATTATATAGCGTTTTAGGGGTGTATTATAGTAACTATAGATAGTAACTATAGATGAGAATGAAAAATTGCTACTAGGTGAACAGTCGTCGTTGAACTCGTCTCATTATCTATATTCGTTTACTATCAATAACATTCCTTTAGCAATAAATTAATAGTACATGAACTTAAAAAATAACAATAGTTTGTAGTATATGAAAAAAACCCCTTACGTTGGTAGAGGCCACTGAAAACGTTACGTTTTTAAAATTTGTAAGTGTGTTTAAATTGAAAAAGGCAACATTTCGTTCAAATTTGAACGAAATGTTGCCTTTTCTTTCGTATTGCTTACTCTGATTCCTTCAGTAAGGACATAATTCGTTTAAGGTTTACTACGAATATGTTTATGGCTTCTTGTATCTGCATATCAAATAGACATGCAGATGATGCTACATCATACCCGAGTCTATTTCAATTCACTATTTTCCGCTTCGAATTTATAGCGTCATTTCGCTTTTTCTTAAATTCCTTACTATTTTGAAAGGCTTCTTGATTCTTATGTCTGCGATTTTATTGTCACAGAATAGGCCTTCTTTTCTTGTATAACAACCTTTACGAAACAGAAAGACTGTATCAATATCAAAATAGTAGGTTTGTCTTTCGATTATTTACAAGAGATTGAAGTGGAAGGCGGCGACTCCGGCGGAAAAAGCGAGACAGACGAGACTCCGCAGGAGCAAGGGTTTTCTAGCGGACGAGGAGACTTGGCGCTCGCCCGCGGAAAGCGTCCGCCTGTTTCTGTTTCTGCATCGCTTTGCTAGCTTCGAAACATGAAAGTGCGCTGAAACGGAAATCACACCTTTACTAGTCCATAAGCTAAGAAATAATATTTTTTTCAGTGCCTTACGTTTATAAGGGGTTTTCAACATTTTGAAACTAACTAACGCGACTCTAATTTCCTTATAACTGTTGCCACTTCAGTTGCGGTCATTTTTGCACTACGCATTTGGTGAATTGACTCATCTTCACGTGTAGAGTGTTCAGCAATATCATCTATCCATTCAACAGAAATGTTCAATTCGTGCAAAGTAGTAGGCAAACCAATTTCCTTATAAAAACCAAAAAGCCGCTCGACTTCACTCTCTTTTTGTTCTAGAAGCAGCTGCACTAAAATTCCATAGGCCACTTTACTTCCATGTAAAGCCTTATGTGACTCGGGTACAATCGTCATACCATTATGAATGGAGTGGGCACCAGCAGTGCGACCAAAATGATCACCAAATCCACCTACCATACCACCAAGCATAATAATCGATTCGACTACTTTGAGAAACGCATTCGACACTTTCTGTTCTTTTGCATCACTAATAGCCTGTTGTGCATTCTCGAACATTTCATTCGCGCACAGTTTCGCTGTATGATGTGCGACTTTAAGTGCAACAGAGGGATCAGTTAATTTACTAATTTGCACATCTGCCTCATACCACTTGGCAATTGTGTCCCCGATACCTGCAATGAGAAGTGGAATGGGGGCTTCCACTAAAATTCGCGGCTCTATGAGGAGAATGTCGACACTCATTGGGTACACATCATAATGAGTCATCTTACCTTCATCTGTATAAATTACACTAAGGGGTGTCCATGGTGCACAGTTTGAAGCAAGCGTTGGAATTAAAATTGCCTTCGTTTCACTTATACAAGCTGCTGCTTTAACCACATCTAACACTTTTCCACCACCTACACCAATTATGGCATCTACTATATTGAATTGTGCTAAATTAGCCACTCTAGTAATTTCAGTGAGGGAACATTCTCCGTGATAGAAAATGTGTGTTACATGGATATTTTTCAGATTAGGTAAATAGTGGCTAGCCGCATTCCATGATTTCACGCCCGAGACAATGAGCACACGGTTAATGTTTCTAATCAATAATTTGTTTTCAAGTTCATCTAGCACTCCACTTTTACATACGTATTCAGCTGGTGCCCCACGAACGATGATATCTTTCACAATTACCCTTCTCTCTTAACGGTTTTCCATCCACTCTGGCTTACCAAATCCTACAAAATCCTTGTCGATTATTGCTTCAAATTCTGGTGACTCTACGATATCAACTAAGTCTTTCGCAAGTTGTGAATCTTTATTTTCAGTCTTTACGGCAACTAAGTTACGGTATTGATCTGGCATATCTTCAAGAACTAAAGCATCCAATAAATCCATTTTTGCTGCTAAAGCGAAGTTTCCTGGTACTGCAGCTAAGTCGGAACCTTCTACAGCACGAGGCAAGCCACCTGCTTCAATTGGTTGGAACACTAAGTTTTTCGTGTTCGTTTTGATATCTTTTTCAGAAACTGTTAATGGCTCAGAACTTGGATCTAATTCAATTAAGTCATGGTCTTGTAAGACTAAGAAAGTACGTGCTGCGTTTACTGGATCATTTGGTATCGCAATCGTAGCACCCTCTTCAATCTCTTCAATTGACTCGAATTTATTTGAATAAATGCCCATTGGTGCAGTCGGTACTGTTAGAAGACCTGTTAGATCCATATCGTTTTCTTTCGAGAAGTTCTCTAAGTAAATTGAGTGTTGGAAAAGGTTCGCATCAATATCTCCATTATCTAATGCATTATTTGGTTGAATATAATCACTAAATTCTATAATCTCAACTTTATATCCCTTTTCTTCTAAAGCGGGTTTAATCGCTTTGTTTAACATATCACTGTAAGGACCTGCTGTTCCGCCTAACTTAACAGATTTTTCATTTGCTGAATCTGTACCCGCTTCCTTTTCCCCACCACAAGCGGCAAGTACTGACATTAAGATAACTAAGATGATTGTAAATAATCCCTTTTTCATGTTCATTTCTCTCCTCTATTATCTTTTATCTATTGCTTTTGACGTCCAGTCACCTATTAATTGAATGATTTGAACGAGAACAATTAATATAACAATCGTAACAATCATGATTGTATTGTCATACCTGTAATAACCAAAGCGAATGGCTAAGTCACCAATACCGCCACCACCTACTACACCCGCCATTGCCGAATAGGCAATTAAACTAACGACGGTTAATGTAATCCCTTGTACAATGCTCGATTTTGCTTCTGGTAATAAGACATCCTTGATAATCATCCAAGGTGTTGCACCTACTGCAACAGCCGCTTCAATGACACCCTTATCAATTTCACGTAAAGACGTTTCGATGATTCGAGCGAAAAATGGAATGCCCGCAACGGACAACGAAACACTTGCTGCTCCTGGTCCAATAATAGTACCTGCGAGTAATTTGGTTAAAGGAATAAGTGCTACTAACAAAATAATAAACGGAATGGAACGTACCATATTGGATACAAAACCAAGCGTCGATTTCACAAATCTATTTTCTAAGAATACTCCACGATCAGTAATGAACAGCACTATGCCCAGTGGTAATCCTATAATAATGGCAACTGTCAGTGAGATTCCGATCATGTACATCGTTTGCCCAAATGCTTTTAAAATGTCAGGTCCAAGTTCTATCATATGTTGAAAATCAAAGCCCATTTCGAATCACCTCCGCTTGCGCTCCTCGGCCTTCCATATATGAGATAGCCCTCGTAACATCATCTGGTTCCCCTTTTATTTCCATTAAAAACAAACCAAGTGGTTTTTCTTGAATGTATTCAATCGAACCATGTAGAAAGTTCGCTTTTATATCAAATTGCTTAACTGTGTCTGCTATAATTCCCTCACCTGCAACATCTCCCCTAAATAGAACTTTCACGAGTCGACCTTTACAAGCGTCTAATATTGACTGAGGCACATCGAACGATACAACACTGCTAATAAATTCTTTCGTCAAATCCGTTACAGGGTTTGAGAAGATGTCATACACATCTCCCTCTTCTACGACACGACCATCTTGCATAACTGCCATGCGATCACAAATTTCTTTTACCACATTCATTTCATGCGTGATTAACACAATCGTGATATTTAATTCGCGATTAATTTTTTTGAGTAACCGTAAAATGGATAATGTTGTGTTTGGATCGAGTGCTGAAGTAGCTTCGTCACACAATAACACGGCCGGATTGTTTGCCAATGCACGGGCTATGCCAACACGTTGTTTTTGTCCTCCACTTAGTTGAGCTGGATACACATCTTTCTTATCTGTTAAACCAACCATCTCAAGCAATTCCACAACACGAGATGCCATTTTTTCTCTCGGAGTACTTGCAGCTTTCAATGCAAATGAAATATTTTCGGCTACCGTCTTCTGACTAATTAAGTAAAAGTGTTGAAAAATCATGCCGATTTTCAATCGTGCTTTTCGTAATTCCTCACCTTTTAATTTTGTCAGGTCACGCCCGTTTACTTCAATACTGCCACCCGTAGGTCGTTCAAGTAAGTTGATACAGCGTAGCAATGAACTCTTGCCGGCTCCTGAATATCCGACAATCCCGAACACTTCCCCTTCAGAGATCGTAAGGTTTACTTGATTAACACCAATTACAGGACCTTTTTTTGTTGTGTATTCTTTAGACAACTCTTTAATTCTTATCATCACAAAGCCCCTTTTCACCAAAAGCGTCACTATACCTCAATTTGAAACTCATTACTGATTTTCGTAAGCGGATATGCGAGCTGTATATGTCTACTTCGATAAATAAAATTTATTTATCAAACTTATACTTTATTAAAACCAAGAGAAGCGTAAAGCGCCTACTAGATTGACACCAGCGCCCGAAGAACCGATGCGAAAGCCTTTCTTGCAAAACTTACTTCCTTAAATCGCAAAAAAGCCCCTTTCATAAAGAAAGAGGCACCGAAAATTGGATTTTGGTTATCTTTCAGAATGACTTCATTCTGTAGGAATTGGCACCTTCCCAGCTCGTGCTGGAGGTTGCCGGACGTCATAGGGCCTATCCCTCAGTCTCTCTTGATAAATTCCGTATGTAGTTGTTTTGTTGCTGAAACCAAATACTACGTTGTTTTTCGACAAGTGTCAAACACTTTTTGAATAAAATTTTTACTTTTCAAATAATGAATTATAAAGTGCTGGTCTACGATCTTCATAAACAGGTATACGTTTACGCACTTCTTCAACTTCCGAAAAATCAACATCAATCAATGCGTACTCTTCTTGTTCAGCACCAGTCCACAAGATTTTACCCCAAGGTGCAATAATCATCGATTGTCCATTAAAATGATTATTTGGATCACTACCAGTTCGATTCACCGCGATCACGAAACATTGATTTTCAATTGCACGTGCTTGCAGTAAGATCTTCCAATGATCAATACGGGTCTCTGGCCATTGTGCTGGAATAAATAACACCTTCGCCCCAGCTAATGCGTGTGCCCGTAACCATTCAGGAAACCTTAAGTCATAACATATGAGTCCTCCAGCTTGAATGGAACCTAACGAAAACACATTTTCCTTATTTCCTGCTTGTAGATAAAGATGTTCATCCATCAGACGAAATAAATGCGCTTTATCATATTCTGCAACAAGTTTACCATCGTTCGTAAATACATACATGGTGTTGTAGAAGTTAGTTCCTTTTTTTGTAGAAACCGAACCACCTACGATGTGGATGTGATGTAAACGCGCCAGTTCTGAAAGAAACTTTTTCGTTCGTTTCCCTTCGAAATCAGCAAGTTGCTCTAATTCTTTTAATGCATATGCAGTATTCCACATTTCAGGTAAAACAACGAGCTCTGCACCTTCATTTACGGCTTTTTCAATTAACATTTGGACGTTATGAAAATTTTTATCGGGATCGGCAAACGCAACGTCGAGTTGAATGCATGCGATTTTCATGGTACTCCTCCTATAGACAAGATACACAAAAGGTTATAAGATTTGGCAGACGATTGCAACTATTTCAGAAAATGAGGAACTGCCATGAAACTTTCAAAAAAACTACAACAATTACCTCCACAATTTTTTGCTTCTCTAGTGCAAAAAACAGGAGATGCTATTGCTCAAGGACGCGATGTGATCAACCTAGGTCAAGGTAACCCTGATCAACCAACCCCTTTACATATCGTAAAAGCACTTCAAGAAGCTGTTGAAAACCCAACTACCCATAAATATTCGCCGTTCCGAGGAATTAGCGAATTGAAAGAAGCTGCCGCTAATTTTTATAAACGTGAATACAATGTCGACATCGACCCATTAACGGAAGTAGCTATTTTATCTGGAACGAAAATTGGACTTGTTGAATTGCCAATGGCCGTGTTAAATCCTGGCGATTGGATGTTGCTACCAGACCCTGGTTATCCAGACTATTTGTCAGGGGTCGTATTAGCCGACGTTAAACTTGATACGGTACCACTTATCGCTGAAAATAATTTTTTACCCGATTATGGAGCGCTCTCTAAAGAGAGTAAAAAACGAGCAAAACTCATGTATCTTAACTATCCAAATAATCCTACAGGAGCGATTGCGGACCTTAATTTTTTCAATGACACTGTGGCATTTGCCAAAGAAAATGAAATCGCTATATGTCATGATTTTGCCTACGGAGCCGTTGGATTTGATGGAGTTAAGCCAGTGAGTTTTTTACAAGCAGAAGGCGCAAAAGACGTTGGTATTGAAATGTACACAATGTCTAAAACATTCAATATGGCCGGTTGGCGTGTCGGTTTTGCTATCGGCAATTCACAAATAATTGATGCAATAAACGTGATTCAAGACCATATGTTTGTCAGTCTATTCCCCGCCGTACAACATGCTGCGGTAGCTGCATTAAATGGAAATCAAGATTGTGTGACTACTTTTGTTAATAACTACGAAAAACGTCGAAATGCGCTAATCTCTGCATGCAATCGCATCGGATGGAAAGTAGAAGCTCCTAGAGGATCATTCTTTGCTTGGCTAAACGTCCCAAAAGGGTTCACAAGCCAGAACTTCGCGGATAAACTGTTAAGTGAAACAGACGTAGCCGTAGCACCCGGAAATGGCTTTGGTGAATTTGGAGAAGGCTATATTCGCGTTGGATTATTAGTAGATGAACATCGTTTAGAAGAAGCCATTGACCGTATAGGGAGATTAGGCATATTTAATAAGGATATGACGAATGAGTAACAATATGCAATTTTAAAATTTTACCCCTTATGTCAAATAAATGACAAAATTCACCTGTACATTTTACGAATAAAAAGTTGGTTTCATAGCTAATAATTACGGCGGTGTCTCCCGCGTGTTCATATGACCGATAACTTGCAGAAGCAACAGATCAACAATTATTTAGTATCAGAAAGTAAAACTGTAATTGACGAGCAAAATAGAGCCCAGGTACCCGTTGGGGGAAGCGGAGTAACAGTTGACACATCTGGAGTTTCATGTGGTGATTCCCTAAATATTACAGGACCCCTACATGCGGGTCCCTATACTTACGCTGCTTTTCAGTTATGTTTAACTGTTGGCTCAAGCAATTCCGGTCGCATATACCGTAGCTTCAATAGTATGTGATTAATATTGGAGGCATTTATATGGCATTAATAAAAGAATTCCGATTTTCTTATACTCACTTACTTATAACGCTTCTACTCTTTTCAACTTCTTTTACTTCTTATGAAAATGCTTTAACGATAACCTTAGTATTCCTTTTAATCATTAACGTTACTTGTTTTACAAACGAATATTTAGTCATTCAATATTATAGAAAAAATAAGGAAAAGAAGAGTAATAAAGGATATGCAAATTTTATTATGCTTCAAACATTCCTTACTTTAATTATGTTCCTAGTTTTTAAGTTTGTGATTTTTTCTTGATTAAAAAGGGTACCCTAGAAACACTGTTAGCTAGTGACCAGTTGGAAACTCGTATTCTTGCAAATACTGTAACCATTTTAAGCCCAATGAACTAGCAGAAATCAAGGACAAACTGGTTTCTGTTTGCTTATCGCTTTCGGCCTGTCGAATTGGAGCGTTCCTTCTGGGATCAGCACGAGGAAATGGAAATGCTGGTTACGAACAAAAAGTTGGTTTCATAAATAATTTTCAAGATTACAGGTTTCCCTCGTGGAGATCCTAAAGCTACCATCGGAGCAATAGAACTTAACTTCCATCAGTGGATGATACATATTACTATCTATTAGATAGGTGAAAAAGATTTAATCGGCTTAGATAGGGATTTATTCGGCTACGGAGAGGTTTTAATCGGCTTCACCTGAGATTTAATCGGCTTTGCAACTCGTTTAATCGGCTAGAACCAGGTTTTATTCCGCTTCACCCAATTTTATCCACATAAAAGCTTCTCACTTCATCAATAGAGGAGGAATAGCTGGTTTAATTTTCGGTATGCTGCTTATTAGGGAACGAAAATATCAAAAAGTGATGTCATTTTCATCAATAAGGTGAATTGTTAGTTGAGACAACTAGTAAATACATCTAATGACTTTCGTCACAACGTAGGTTATTCCGTATGCTCCAGGTCTCATTCCTTATCTCCCTGAACTCTTTGTTTAACCTATTTCTCACACATCTTCTATTCAAGCTTGGATAAAACCACACAAAAAAACCGTTACCTTTTTACAGGTAACGGTTTCTTATTTGCCTAGCGACGTCCTACTCTCACAGGGGGAGACCCCCAACTACCATCGGCGCAAAAGAACTTAACTTCCGTGTTCGGGATGGGAACGGGTGTGACCTCTTTGCCATTATCACTAGACTATTTGTTTTTTAAAGACAAGTATTATTATACCAATACTCAAGGTTTATTGCAAGTGTTTTGAGCAAAAAATATTTTATTCACTCAAAACTGGATAAACGAGCCATTGAAAGCCATTCAATCTTTATTTGGTTAAGTCCTCGATCGATTAGTATTCGTCAGCTGCACACGTCGCCGTGCTTCCACCTCGAACCTATCTACCTCATCGTCTTTGAGGGATCTTACTTGCTTGCGCAATGGGAAATCTCATCTCGAGGGGGGCTTCATGCTTAGATGCTTTCAGCACTTATCCCGTCCACACATAGCTACCCAGCGATGCTCTTGGCAGAACAACTGGTACACCAGCGGTGTGTCCATCCCGGTCCTCTCGTACTAAGGACAGCTCCTCTCAAATTTCCTACGCCCACGACGGATAGGGACCGAACTGTCTCACGACGTTCTGAACCCAGCTCGCGTACCGCTTTAATGGGCGAACAGCCCAACCCTTGGGACCGACTACAGCCCCAGGATGCGATGAGCCGACATCGAGGTGCCAAACCTCCCCGTCGATGTGGACTCTTGGGGGAGATAAGCCTGTTATCCCGGGGTAGCTTTTATCCGTTGAGCGATGGCCCTTCCATGCGGAACCACCGGATCACTAAGCCGTCTTTCGACCCTGCTCGACTTGTAGGTCTCGCAGTCAAGCTCCCTTATGCCTTTACACTCTACGAATGATTTCCAACCATTCTGAGGGAACCTTTGGGCGCCTCCGTTACACTTTAGGAGGCGACCGCCCCAGTCAAACTGCCCGCCTGACACTGTCTCCTGCCCCGATAAGGGGCAAGGGTTAGAAGTTCAACACAACCAGGGTAGTATCCCACTGACGCCTCCTCCGAAGCTGGCGCTCCGGAATCTCAGGCTCCTACCTATCCTGTACAAGTTGTGCCAAAATTCAATATCAGGCTACAGTAAAGCTCCACGGGGTCTTTCCGTCCTGTCGCGGGTAACCTGCATCTTCACAGGTACTATAATTTCACCGAGTCTCTCGTTGAGACAGTGCCCAGATCGTTACGCCTTTCGTGCGGGTCGGAACTTACCCGACAAGGAATTTCGCTACCTTAGGACCGTTATAGTTACGGCCGCCGTTTACTGGGGCTTCAATTCGCACCTTCGCTTGCGCTAAGCACTCCTCTTAACCTTCCAGCACCGGGCAGGCGTCAGCCCCTATACGTCACCTTACGGTTTTGCAGAGACCTGTGTTTTTGCTAAACAGTCGCCTGGGCCTATTCACTGCGGCTCTCTCAGGCTTTAACACCCTAATAGAGCACCCCTTCTCCCGAAGTTACGGGGTCATTTTGCCGAGTTCCTTAACGAGAGTTCTCTCGCTCACCTTAGGATTCTCTCCTCGACTACCTGTGTCGGTTTGCGGTACGGGCACCTTCCACCTCGTTAGAGGCTTTTCTTGGCAGTGTGAAATCAGGAACTCAGACCTTACGGTCCTTGTCATTACAGCTCAACGTTATAGGAACGGGATTTGCCTCATTCCACGCCTCACTGCTTGAACGCGCATAACCAACAGCGCGCTTACCCTATCCTTCTGCGTCCCCCATTACTCAAACGGTGGAGTGGTGGTACAGGAATATCAACCTGTTGTCCATCGTCTACGCCTATCGGCCTCGACTTAGGTCCCGACTAACCCTGAGCGGACGAGCCTACCTCAGGAAACCTTAGTCATTCGGTGGACGGGATTCTCACCCGTCTTTCGTTACTCATACCGGCATTCTCACTTCTAAGCGCTCCACCAGTCCTTCCGGTCTAGCTTCAACGCCCTTAGAACGCTCTCCTACCATTGACACCTAAGTGTCAATCCACAGCTTCGGTGAATTGTTTAGCCCCGATACATTTTCGGCGCAGCGTCACTCGACCAGTGAGCTATTACGCACTCTTTAAATGATGGCTGCTTCTAAGCCAACATCCTGGTTGTCTAAGCAACGCCACATCCTTTTCCACTTAACAATTACTTTGGGACCTTAGCTGGTGGTCTGGGCTGTTTCCCTCTTGACTACGGATCTTATCACTCGCAGTCTGACTCCCAATTATAAATCTCTGGCATTCGGAGTTTGTCTGAATTCGGTAACCCGGGATGGGCCCTAGTCCAAACAGTGCTCTACCTCCAGGATTCTAAAATTGAGGCTAGCCCTAAAGCTATTTCGGAGAGAACCAGCTATCTCCAGGTTCGATTGGAATTTCTCCGCTACCCACACCTCATCCCCGCACTTTTCAACGTGCGTGGGTTCGGGCCTCCAGTAAGTGTTACCTTACCTTCACCCTGGACATGGGTAGATCACCTGGTTTCGGGTCTACAACTACATACTCTATCGCCCTATTCAGACTCGCTTTCGCTGCGGCTCCGCCTTATCAGCTTAACCTTGCATGTAATCGTAACTCGCCGGTTCATTCTACAAAAGGCACGCTATCACCCATTAACGGGCTCTAACTACTTGTAGGCACACGGTTTCAGGATCTATTTCACTCCCCTTCCGGGGTGCTTTTCACCTTTCCTCACGGTACTGGTTCACTATCGGTCACTAGGGAGTATTTAGCCTTGGGAGATGGTCCTCCCAGATTCCGACGGAATTTCACGTGTTCCGCCGTACTCAGGATCCACTCAGGAGAGAACGAAATTTCGACTACAGGGCTTTTACCTGCTATGGCGGACCTTTCCAGATCGCTTCGTCTACCTCGTTCCTTTGTAACTCCGTATTGAGTGTCCTACAACCCCAAGAAGCAAGCTTCTTGGTTTGGGCTCTTCCCGTTTCGCTCGCCGCTACTCAGGGAATCGATATTTCTTTCTCTTCCTCCAGGTACTTAGATGTTTCAGTTCCCTGGGTGTGCCACGGATACGCTATGTATTCACGTAAACGTACTGTTCGATTAAAAACAGTGGGTTTCCCCATTCGGAAATCTCCGGATCAAAGCTTACTTACAGCTCCCCGAAGCATATCGGTGTTAGTACCGTCCTTCATCGGCTCCTAGTGCCAAGGCATTCACCGTGCGCCCTTATTAACTTAACCGTTTCGGCTTCCAATCCACTTCGCATCTCTTCGTCAGCTACGTTCGTTCACATCCTCACGTACCTAAGTACGCTCCGGTGTTCACTCACTTGCTTCCTCGACCTGCTCGTGTCTTGAAACCCTCAAATCAGTTATTAATAAGATTGAACTTATTAAAAATGAATTACTTGAATGTTTGTTGCTTTCAATGTCGTTTTATCCAGTTTTCAAAGAACAAAAAAAATGACTCCATAAGGAGTATGTTTTGGTGGAGCCTAGCGGGATCGAACCGCTGACCTCCTGCGTGCAAGGCAGGCGCTCTCCCAGCTGAGCTAAGGCCCCTAAGAAGTTTGGTGGGCCTAAATGGACTCGAACCATCGACCTCACGCTTATCAGGCGTGCGCTCTAACCAGCTGAGCTATAGGCCCTCTTAGGAAATTCATATAAAATTACATATGAACCTTCAAAACTGAACGCAAAACGTCAACTTACAGACCCAAGGTCTATATTCCGATATTATCCTTAGAAAGGAGGTGATCCAGCCGCACCTTCCGATACGGCTACCTTGTTACGACTTCACCCCAATCATCTGTCCCACCTTCGGCGGCTGGCTCCACAAGGGTTACCTCACCGACTTCGGGTGTTACAAACTCTCGTGGTGTGACGGGCGGTGTGTACAAGGCCCGGAACGTATTCACCGCGGCATGCTGATCCGCGATTACTAGCGATTCCGGCTTCATGTAGGCGAGTTGCAGCCTACAATCCGAACTGAGAACGATTTTATGGGATTGGCTCCCCTCGCGGGTTTGCAGCCCTTTGTATCGTCCATTGTAGCACGTGTGTAGCCCAGGTCATAAGGGGCATGATGATTTGACGTCATCCCCACCTTCCTCGGTTTATCACCGGCAGTCACCTTAGAGTGCCCAACTGAATGCTGGCAACTAAGATCAAGGGTTGCGCTCGTTGCGGGACTTAACCCAACATCTCACGACACGAGCTGACGACAACCATGCACCACCTGTCACCACTGTCCCGAAGGGAAAGGCTTATCTCTAAACCGGTCAGTGGGATGTCAAGACCTGGTAAGGTTCTTCGCGTTGCTTCGAATTAAAACACATGCTCCACCGCTTGTGCGGGCCCCCGTCAATTCCTTTGAGTTTCAGCCTTGCGGCCGTACTCCCAGGCGGAGTGCTTAATGCGTTAGCTGCAGCACTAAGGGCGGAAACCCCCTAACACTTAGCACTCATCGTTTACGGCGTGGACTACCAGGGTATCTAATCCTGTTTGCTCCCCACGCTTTCGCGCCTCAGCGTCAGTTACAGACCAGAAAGCCGCCTTCGCCACTGGTGTTCCTCCACATCTCTACGCATTTCACCGCTACACGTGGAATTCCGCTTTCCTCTTCTGTACTCAAGTCCCCCAGTTTCCAATGACCCTCCACGGTTGAGCCGTGGGCTTTCACATCGGACTTAAAGGACCGCCTGCGCGCGCTTTACGCCCAATAATTCCGGACAACGCTTGCCACCTACGTATTACGCGGCTGCTGGCACGTAGTTAGCCGTGGCTTTCTAATAAGGTACGTCAAGTACGAGCAGTTACTCTCGTACGTGTTCTTCCCTTACACAGAGTTTTACGATCCGAAAACCTTCTTCACTCACGCGGCGTTGCTCCATCAGACTTTCGTCCATTGTGGAAGATTCCCTACTGCTGCCTCCCGTAGGAGTCTGGGCCGTGTCTCAGTCCCAGTGTGGCCGATCACCCTCTCAGGTCGGCTACGTATCGTCGCCTTGGTAGGCCATTACCCTACCAACTAGCTAATACGCCGCGGGCCCATCTTGTAGTGACAGCCGAAGCCGCCTTTCAACATTTCGCCATGAAGCAAAATGGATTATTTGGTATTAGCCCCGGTTTCCCGGAGTTATCCCAATCTACAAGGTAGGTTGCCCACGTGTTACTCACCCGTCCGCCGCTAAAGAAGAAGCAAGCTTCTTCTCTCCGCTCGACTTGCATGTATTAGGCACGCCGCCAGCGTTCGTCCTGAGCCAGGATCAAACTCTCCATAATAGGTGAGTCGATTAGCTCGACTTTGTTGCTGGCGTCAAAAATTTGACGTTTATAATGAACGTTTAAGTTCAAGTTTGTTTTCAATACCAACAGGTGTCGGCGTAAGAAAACGTTTTGCTTCTA